>CAMHJT010000027.1 GCA_946185495.1 uncultured Clostridiaceae bacterium
TACGAGATGTGTGTCGGTGACTGGAGTTCAGACGTGTGCTCTTCCGATCTGCCTGCTGTATGAAAACTGCCTGACCGGCGGCATCCTGCTGTCCACGCTGGTCCAGTTCTTTTTCAGCTTTCACACCGCTGGCTATGAGACAGGACTGCTCCCTCCAAAAGGAGCCGGAATCCTGATCCTTGTCTGCATCGGCCTGTTCGGAGGGCTCTATATCGGCCTGCTGATCGGCGGACTGTCCGAGGTGCTGAATGTCATACCCATCTACGCGAGAAAAACGCACCTGAGAAGAGGGCTGGGGTACGTCATCGCCTCCCTCGCTCTGGGAAAAGGCGTATTTACCCTGATCCGCTTTGCCCTGCTGCCGGATGTGTAACGCATAAATAAAAACAGATTTTGCGCAGGAGGCGGTCAAAGACCGCTTTTGCGAAAAAGCCGGGACGGCCGCCATGTAAAAGACAGATTGAAATGACAGCCGAAAACCGGTTTAATAGAGGAGGATGATTATCTTGGAACAGAAAATCAGCAATGAAGAATACAACAAATACGTGGACCAGGTCACGCCCAAATACAATATCTGGAAGAACTGCTTTCACGCGTTCTGGATTGGCGGCCTGATCTGCACGCTCGGGGAAGGCATCTTCTATGTCTTCCAGAATGTCCTGGGCATGTCAAAAACAGACGCCGCGAGCTTCGAATCTATGTTTCTGGTGCTGCTGAGCGCGATATTGACCGGGCTCAACGCCTATGGCCATATAGCCCGCCTGGGCGGCGCGGGAGCGCTGGTTCCCATCACCGGCTTTGCCAATTCCGTCACCGCCCCGGCCATTGAATACCAGAAGGAGGGGCAGGTGTTCGGCATCGGCGTGAAAATCTTCACGATCGCAGGTCCCGTGATCCTCTACGGCATCTTCACAAGCTGGCTGCTCGGCCTGGCCTATTACGCGGGAACCCTCTTCCACTGGTGGTGATCAGCAGCTTTCCCCCGGCCATCTGAAAAGAATAGCCTGATGTTTGATTGTTAAGCAGATACAGATACGCGGCGGGTGAATCTTAAGCATCCCGCACCCGCTGCGCGTCTTCCAACACCGTTTAGGCATGTTCTGCACAGTAAATACTCCGACCTGCTGAATAGTTGCCCGTTTTCTTCATAAAATGATTGCAATCAGAAGCATTTTCCAATATAATTATGAATAGAAATGTATGTCAGGGTTACGTTTTCAGATCAGGTTCCACATCACACGCAGGAATCGGATCTGGCAGCTTAAGGGAGGAACACATGGAACAGCATCTGAACAATATGACGATCGATCAGTTTTGTGAGCTTATCGACTTTTTACATCCGAGCATGGACGATTATCTATATATTTATGACTTTGTACACGATTTCTTTTACATTTCAGAGAACGCGACGAAGCGGTTCAAGATTCCCCGCAAGGGATTCCACAATGTGATGCAGAATCTTGAGACCTTTGTGTACGAGCCGGATTTCAATGAACTGGAGGCAGATCTTCTGGCTGTCAAGCAGAATCACAAGACCGTACATAATCTCCAGTACCGCTGGCTGGACCAGGAGAACAATCCCGTATGGATCAACTGCAGGGGATATGCCAACTTGATCAACGGCAAGCCTGCCTATATGCTGGGCTGCATCAACGAGATCGGCAACCGGCAGATTGCGGACAATATCAGCGGGCTGCTCGGGGAGACAAGCCTTTACGATTTTCTGGCTAATTATTACCCGGATATGCCCAAGGGATTCCTGATGCGCATCGGAATCGATGATTTCAAGGAGATCAATGAAAAACATGGTGCGGACTACGGCGACGGCCTTCTGAAAAAGGTCGCGGAATTCCTGTCTGACTGCATTCAGGACAACCAGAAGCTGTATTCCCTTCATGTTGACGAATTTATGATCCTTGATATTTCAGGCGGAACCTCCGCGGACGCCGTTCGGATTTACCGTCAGCTTCGCAAGAAGGTGGAGCTGCTCCAGGAAGCAAACCAGTACGAGGTCGTGTTCACAATCTCAGCAGGCATACTGGAAAACCACCAGATCGATAACTGGACGCTGCTGGATACTATGAAGATCTCGGAATTTACGCTGAATGAGGCCAAGCGGCGCGGTAAAAACCAGGCTTATTCGTTTCAGAAGGAGGATTACGATGAATTTCTGAAGCAGCGGGAGATCAAGCAGATCCTTCAAAAAGCCGTCAGCAACAACTTTGAGGGATTTGAAGCCTATTTTCAGCCCCTGTTCCATCTGGAGAACCACACCCTTTACGGCGCCGAGACGCTGATGCGTTTCCGCTGTGAAAAATACGGGGAGATCTCCCCGGCAGAGTTCATTCCGGCCCTGGAGGAGACCGACCTGATCATTCCGCTCGGCCGATGGATCCTGCATCAGGGACTCACCGCCTGCAAAAAGATCCAGGAATGGATTCCTGATTTCCGGATCAGTATCAACGTATCCTCAATCCAGATCATGAAGAGCGATATCATAGATGAGATCGTAAATACCACAGAGGACTACGGCATCCACACCTCCCAGGTTGTGATAGAGCTGACAGAGAGCGGCATTCTGGAATCGGACGCGCATATGTCCAAGCTCTGGGGCAAGATCAAGGAAAAGGGCATCCGTCTGGCTCTCGATGATTTCGGAACAGGGTATTCCAATTTCCACTACCTGTATGACCTGCAGCCGGACATCATCAAGATTGACCGCACCTTTACCGCCAAGGCGGTGGAAAACGATTATGAATATAACCTCCTCTCCCTGATGAGCGGCATGGTACACAACCTCAACTTAAAAATCTGTATCGAGGGCGTGGAGACAGAAGAGGAAAAACAGCGCATCCAGGGCATCTCCCCGGACTACAGCCAGGGCTTCTACTTCGGCAAGCCCTGTCCCTATGATCAGTTCGTGGAAAAATTTGTCAAGCCCGCGGCCGCGCAGCTGCAATCCTCCCATCCCGGCACGGATGACGTGCAGGTGGGATAGGCCAGTTCCATATAAGATCATCACAATCATTTACAGCCTCCGGATACCGGAGGCTGTTTTTTCATTCTAAACATCTGTGCGCAGGATGCGGGCGTGTACCGGCGATCAGCCGGCTCTTTCCCGCATTTTAATCAGGCAGCGCTTTTCCATGCGGCTGACCTGCACCTGCGTCAGCCCCAGCTCCCCCGCGATCTCTGTCTGTGTCTTGTTTTCATAATACCGCATCCGGATCACGTTGTACTCCTGTTCGGTCAACTCCCCCATCAGCTCCTCCACCATCAGCTTATCCAGCAGCCTCTCGTTTTCATCGCCCGACGCCGCAAGCCTGTCCACAAGATAAACGTCATTTCCATCGTTCTGATAGACTGTCCTATGAATGGATTCCACCTCAGCTCCCGCCTCCAGCGAGACAACGATCTCCTCCTCCTCAATTCCCAGAAACTCGGCAAGCTCATGGAGCTTCGGCTCCGCTCCTGTCGTATTAATGATCTCCTCCCTTGCCCTTTTTACCTTATAGGCCGTTTCCTTCAAGGTCCTGCTCACCTTGATCATGCCATCGTCCCTTAAAAACCGCTTGATCTCGCCTGAGATCATCGGCACTGCATAGGTGCTGAGCTTCACCTCATAGGACAGGTCAAATTTCTCTATGCATTTGATCAGCCCGATACACCCGATCTGATACAGATCCTCCAGCTCATATCCCCTTCCCTCAAAGCGTCTGGCTACAGCCCAGACCAGCCTGAGATTCTCCGTTACAAGCTGTTCTTTTGCGTCCTGGTCACCTTCTTTTGCAAGCCTTAACAACTCCCAAGTCCTGTCCATGACGCCTCCCGCTATCTGTTTTCTTTTTCTCCTTCCGGGCGGAGCTCCCCTCCGTTTTCCTTCTGCCCTATGCGCTTGCGCATAGTGACGACAGTTCCCCTTCCCACAGCCGAATCCACATGAAGCTCATCCATGAAGGCCTCCATAAAGGCAAATCCCATGCCGGACCGCTCCAGCTCCGGCTTGGAGGTGTACATGGGCTCCATGGCCTTCTCAATATCCTCTATCCCCTTCCCGTAATCCTTCACAACAACCGTAACCCAGTTTCCTGAAATACTGGTATAGATCCGGATCCTGCCTGTTCCGTCTTCGTACCCGTGGATGACCGAATTGGTCACCGCCTCCGATACCGCCGTCTTGATATCCGCAATCTCCTCCAGCGTCGGATTCAGCCTAGCCGTAAAGGCGGCAACCACCACCCTGGCAAAGCTCTCATTTTTTGAGATACTGTCAAATTCCACCATCATCTGATTCTTATTCTGTTCCATATCCGCTCCCCTTTTTCTGTTATGATCTCGCTTTCCAAATCCCGTACCGCCTTGCGCAATGCCATTTCCCCGCGTGCCGTAAAAAGAAGCGCCACCACGCCCGGCTTTTCCAAACGCCGCCTTACGCGCCCTCTATCTCCCGTATCGCCTGCTCCACCGTATCCCTCAGCCTGGCCACCCTGTAAAGCCCGGAAATCTCCATGATCCGCTCCAGAGCCTTGCCCACGCCAACAATATAGACATTCCCCCGAAGATACCGCACCTCCCGGTACCTTCCCATGACAAGACCGATCCCGGAGCTGTCCATAAACGAGGTATTCCTGTAATTGAATATGACATTGCGTACCCTCTTCTCCACAAAATACAGGTCCGTCTCCCTCCGGATCCTGCCCGCGCAGTCATGATCCAGCTCCTGTGGCAGATCGATCACCATAGTTTCTCCCTTCATTTCATACCTGCACTGATCTTCCATCCTTGTTTCCCCTTTCCAGATTAAAAATTAAAAAGAAAAGAGAACAGCGCATCTGCCTTAACAGATGTCCTGTTCTCCTCATACGTACTCTTCAGCCGCCTTCCGGCTTCTTCTTTTGTTTTTTATCCTGTCTTGTCCCACAGATTTCCGGCCGCACAAAACGCCGCCGCTATGCCTGTGAAAGATCCTAATCTTCCAGATAGCCCTTTATCTCTTCCAGATGGCTGCTCTCGGGATAATTCTCCTGTATATTCAAAAACGCGGCCTTGGCCTTCTCCTCGTCATGGTTTCCCTGATATGCCATGCCCATCTGATAGTACACCTCGTCCCCCTCCTTAATCTGAAGCGCAACGTTGCACATGTCGATGGCCTTGGCGTAGGCTCCGTCCGAAATGCTCTTCGCCGCCTCGGCGCAGAGATTCTTATAGGTGGATCCAGGAACTGCTGTCTTGATTAATGTAAACGCGTCCTTAGAATCCTTCAGGGACTGTCTGGCCTCTTCCTCTGCCTTTTCCTTCTCGGAGATCTGGCGCTCCAGCTCGGTAATCTGCTCCTCCAGGTCAGAAATGGCTGTATTCTTCCGGGATACCTCCTCGCTGAACTCAAGCTGCGCCTTCCGGATATCCCTGCCCGCCATATCCAGCTTAGTGGGCAGAATGAGCAGCCAAAAGGTCAAAATGCCAAGCAATAACCCAACCGACACATAGACCAGATTAAACCGGACATGGTTGACCTCCTTGTAGGAGCCAATGACCTGATCAGGCTTGTCAATATCCTCAATCCTCTTCTGTACGAAGGTCTCCAGCTCAGACTGATCCTGCACCTCGTCCGTATAGGCGGAATCCACATCAATCCGCCTGCTGTGCTCCTTCATGTCGATGATCTCTCGGGGCGTGACGCCCATCTCCGCAAGATACCGGACCGCCTGCGTATTGTTTTTATCAATCCGCAACACCCGCTTCAAGGCCTTCCTTGCCTTGTCATAATTGCCGCTGTCCAGATATAAAAGGGCAAGCAAAAGATACCCCTGTACAAAATGGGGATAATTTGCCAGAATTTTCCGCAGCTGAATAAACGCAAGATCCTTCGTACCCTGTCTCGCGTGTGTTAACGCCTGGTTAAACTGCTTGGCAAGCTGGTTGGCCTGATCAAGCATCTCGGAATCCGACTGCACCTCCTTGATATACCGGACAGCCACATTCCCTTCCCCCGGAAGATAGTTACTGCTGATCACCCACTGCGTCAGCCCCAGCACTGTCTCCCCCATCTCAAAATAAATCAGCCCCAATAAATTGCGGGCATTAATGTTCTGCTTATTGTACTTTAATGCCAAATTCAACGCGTCGATCGCGCCGGTAAGATCCCTGACACTTGCTCTGTCCAACCCTAAATTGTAATAATAATTAGATGTATTATAGGCTTTTGCCAGCAGCTTGTAATTCATTCCGCATCTGCTGCAGTGTCCGTCGGCTAATACAGGCGCTCCACAATTCAAACACTCCCTCTGTTTCACCGCCTAATTCTCCTCCATCTTCAGCTGCTCCAGCATTTCCTCTAATACATCCGTAATATCCTTTACGTCGTTCTTATAAATCGCGTCCTCCGCCTGGGAAACCTCCAGACAGGGCTTGAATTTTCTTACTTCCTCGTCAAAATTAATCATCTTTTATACTCCCAATCCTCAATAAGTCACCTGCCAGATACAAAGAGCCCACACAAAATAAATACGAGTCCCCGACATGGCTCATCCCATAGGAAAAGCCGGCCCTTATGTCATCAAAGGCGGTAAGCTTACTGCCCGAAAAACGTCTGAATACTTCTGCTATGGTGTCAAGATCTGCTGCCCTGCTTCCCTCATACCGCACGAGAATGATCTCTGCGAAAGGGATACGGCATAGCCGTCCAATCATTCGTTCATACTCCTTATCCGCGGAGACAGCAAATAACAACCTCTTCTGTTCAGCAGGGAACAGCACCTCCAATGTGTGACAGAACGCCTCGATCGCCTCCTCGTTATGTGCACCGTCAATGAACACCCTGTCAGCAATCTGTTCCATCCTCCCCGGCCAGGCCATTCCAAGAAGCCCCGCCCGGATCCAATCCATATCCTGTTCTCTGTCGGCAAGGCTCTCCAGCCTCGCACAGCCCGAATGAAAACTGTTCTTCATCAGCTCGAACGCCTTCACAGCCAGCATCGCGTTCTCGATCTGGTAAAGGCCCGTCCGTCTGATACTTAATTGACAATATCTATAATAACCACTATTGAAAGAAAAATCAATCACTTTATTTGCAATTTTTAATATTTTATATTGAGATTTTTCGACAAGGAATAAGGGCGCCCCAACCTGCCTTGCTGTTTGTTTTATGACATCTGTCGATTTATCCTCCCGGTCAAAAAAAACCACTGGAATTCCCTTTTTGATGATCCCTGCCTTTTCCTCCGCAATCTTTGAAAGCGTATCACCAAGATACTGCATATGATCCATCCCGACCGAAGTGATAACGCATACCTCCGGAAAAACGACATTGGTTGCGTCCAGACGTCCTCCCATTCCTGTCTCGTAAATGACATACTCCGTTTTTTGCTTTTTAAAATAAAGCGCAGCCATTAAAAACAGCAGCTCAAAGAAGGACGGATGCGCGATCCCTTTCTCCTTCGCGCGCTCCACATACTCCATGGTTTCTTCAAAGCAGGCCGTAAAATCCGCCTCCGTAATCTGTGTATTGCCGATCCTGATGCGCTCCGTTATTTTTATCAGGTGCGGAGAGGTAAACAATCCTACCCTCTTTCCCGCCTGCGACAGAATCGACGCCAGAAAAGAACAGGTTGAGCCCTTTCCGTTGGTACCCGCCACATGGATGACAGGGCAGGCCCTTTCCGGATGCCCCATCAGTTCCAGTATCCTGCTCAAATCCTCCGTTCCCAGCTTCCCCGCAAACTTGGGAACGGACAAAATGTATTCCTCGCACTCATGAAATGTCATAGTATTCTCCCTCTCACATCCATTCACAGATTTCCTGTTATTCACAATTGTTTATCACAAAGATACCATTACCCGTAGTATAAATGAACAATCCGCCGGAAGCCGTCCGGGATATAACCGATTCGTCAACGGGTAAACTGTTACCATCCATACACTTTTTGCTCTCACCGGTTGTCAATCTTTTCCGGGTAGAGATCATGGTTTGACAGCCTGTACCACGCCATTTCCTCCCATTTGGTTCCGGGCCTTCCATAATTGCAGTAGGGATCGATGGAGATCCCCCCCCTGGGCGTAAATTTTCCCCAGACCTCGATGTACTTCGGATCCATCAGGCGGATCAGATCCTTCATGATGATATTTACGCAGTCCTCATGAAAATCCCCATGGTTCCGGAAACTGAACAGATAAAGCTTCAAGGATTTTGATTCCACCATCCTCTGGTCCGGCACATACGAGATATAGATCGCCGCGAAGTCCGGCTGTCCCGTCAGCGGACACAGCGAGGTAAACTCCGGACAGTTAAACTTTACAAAATAATCGTTGTCAGGGTGCTTGTTCACAAAGCTCTCCAATATCTCCGGAGCGTAGTCGGACGGATACCTGGTTCCCTGGCTGCCCAGCAGGGTGACGCCTTCCAATTCCTGTTTTTCTCTTCCACTCATTCCTTTATTATCCCCTTTCATTCACTTCATCAACAATTGCGCGCGAAACTCAAAATATAGAAAAAGTACATTGTTCGCAATCGCCTCACTTCATCCATATCATTACCGGACAATTCCAGCGCGGTCAGTGTAGATTATTCACCCAGCCGATCGACACATATCTGTCCAGCACTGCCTTAAGATCCGTTCCCTCCTCGGCAACCTCCTGGTACTGCCCGTCCACCATATACCGCTTTCCTCCGTGCGGAAGCTCCTCAAGCACCGCGTATCTGTCACGAAACAGCATGCTCTTGGATACCTTCAGATTCCGTATGATTCCCCTGCACTGTGCGGCGGGACAGTCCGGAAAATTGATATTCAGGATCTTGCCCTCCATAGGCTCCATCTCCATGATTTCCGAAAGGATCTCCTCCAGATACCGGTCTGTCACCTCATGTCCTCCCCTGCCCTCAGAAAGCGCGATCCCGAAATATCCCTGGAACGCAGCCTCCAGCGCAGCTCCGACTGTCGCGGAATACTGAAGGTCGGTGGCCGTATTGTATCCAAAATTGATCCCGGAAAGCACCATTTCAGGCTGATACGGCATCACGCTCAGGCTTCCCACCCGCACGCAGTCAGCCGGCGTCCCGCTGCAGGAAAACGCGCGTACCCCCTCCACGCCAAAGGCGCAGGGCCTCACATCAATCGGGCTGTGCAGGGAAATGCTGTGCGAAGCCGCACTCCTCTCCCCATCCGGCGCCACAACCCAGACCTCGCCGAATTGCTGCGCCGCGCGTACCAGACGAAGCAAGCCGTCAGCCATAATGCCGTCATCATTCGTAACCAGTATCGTCCTCTTATTTTTACCGTTTTGTATCTCCACTCTCCTGTCTCCCTTCTGTGTTTTCTCCCGCAAAACATGCGTTATATTCATCTTCCCGCAAAGCACAGAGGCTGTATTCTCTCATTTCCACAGGAAAGGACAGACTCTTTACCTGTCAGGCGAATACTTTTCCACATCAGCCTGCCCGGTCACCTCATAGGCAACCACGCCGTTGCTCCTGCCCTTTTTCGGGATCATGCCCATCTCATCTTCCAGGCTTCTGCTTTTCCGCATCAGCCAGCCCGGTTACCTCATAAACCACCACGCCGTTGCTCTTGCCCTTTAACGGGATCACGCCGATCTCATTCACCAGGATCCTGTCCTTCAGTCGTTCGTACAGCACATCGCTGATCAGTACCTGTCCCTTCTTAGCATTGGCCTCCAGCCGGGCGGCCGTGTTGACCGTATCTCCGATCGCGGTAAAATCCATCCGGAAATCACAGCCCACATTTCCCACGACTGCCGGGCCGCAGTTGACCCCGACGCCAAAGCCTACGCTTCTGCCATAGCGCTCAAAGAGCACTTTCTCCAGCGCCTCCCCGCCCTTCACGATATCCAGGGCGGCGCAGACCGCCTTATACTCATAATCCGGCAGGTCAAAGGGGGAGTTGAACACCGCCATGGTCGCGTCACCGACAAACTTGTCCAGGGTGCCCAGGTTGTCAAATACGGACTTCGTGGTCAGGCTTAAGTACTCATTTAAAATTTCCACCACCCGCTCCGGCTCCAGCGCCTCGGACATGGTCGTAAATCCCCTGATATCCACAAATAAGACCGCAATGTCCCTGTTCTCTCCGCCAAGCTTGATCGTAAAGTCTCCCTTCCCGGCAAGCTCCTCGACCACCTGGGGCGCCACATATTTCCGGAAGGCGTTCAACACCCTCTGCCGCCTCCTCTGCTCCGCCAGATAATGCATGCCCAGCGTATAGACAAAGGACAGGACTGCCAGCAGGGGCAGATAGATCACGCTGAACGTATGCCCCCGCTCATTTAAGATCACGCAGATGGTAAGCTCCGCAAAGATACTGAGCACAAGACAGAGAACCGACTGCCATACCTTGCAGGTGCGGAAGGCCAGCATCAGCAGCATCGCGACCAGCGCCGTCACAATGCCGAACCATACCGGATTACCGTTGACGGCAAACCGGTTCTCCAGATAAGACTGGAAAATATTTGCATGGATCTCCACCCCGTACATCTGGCTGCTGCCCCCGTTCGGGACTTTGAAGTTATCCTGCATGCCCGGCGCGTAAGCGCCCACAAAAACCACGCAGTCCTTGAAGGTTCTCGTGTCCACACGTTTTTCCAGCACATCCGCCATAGACACGCATTCATAATCTCCCGGCCGGCCGGAGTAATTGATGATCGACCTGCCCCAACTGTCCGTCGGGATCACATGCAGCGGGATATTCCGAAGGCCGCAGTAGCGGTCATACATTTTTTTCGAAAACATCTGGTACAGCATGTCCCCGGACTGCACCTCCGGCAGGATCCTGCGCACCACTCCGTCAGAATCCGCTGCCACATTGCTGAAGCCGACCTGCGCCGCATTTGCCAGCGCAGCGTAAGGCTCTGCGGTTCGATCCACAGGAACATCCTGTCCATCATCCGATAGCGTCACCTTCTGCTGCCCATAGATCAGCTGATTGACCACGACAACATTGCCGTACTCCGCCGCCTTTTTTGCAAACTCCTCGTCCCCGGCGTCCACCTCGCCGGAAAACTGGATATCGAAGCCCACCAGGACCGGCCGGAAATTCTCATCCTCCTCCAGCCTGTCCAGCAGCTCTCCGTAAAGGCTCCTCGACCAGGTCTGGATTGGTCCGTACTCCTCCAGCGTCTTCTCATCGATTCCGATGATCCGGATCCGGTTGTCGATGCCCCTCGGCTTCTGGTAAAGCCGGTCCCTCACAATATAGTCAAACGGGGCAAACAGGTTAAACACCGTCAGTCCAAGCACCAGCACCCCGACTGCCAGCATTTCAATCAAAAATAATATCTTCTTATCCATTCGTTTTCCTCTCGTCATCCATGCGTATCCGCTCCAGCCAGACCAATCCTGCCTGTCACCGGAAACCATCCTCTTGATACGTTTTCCCGGCGTTGAAAATACCCCGCAGCAAGCTGCGGGGCATCCCGTCATTTATTCTGGAAGGTATAATCTCCCGTCTCCGATACATAGAAGGACTGGCCCCCTCCGTAAACCGTGACGTCTTCATTTACCTGCCATGCTCCGCTGTCGAACCGGTAAGCCTTCTCCGTCTCCAGCGGCAGCTTCCGGTTGGCCGGAACAATATTGGTCTTCATCCACTCAGACAAAAGCGTAAATCTCCTTGTCCAGACATTTCCCGCAATGTCCTCCGCCTCGACCTCAATCACCTTGTATCCATTATCCGCGTTGAATACAAAATCCGCCGCATTTTCCGACATCTCCGTCTCCACGCCGTTGATCCTCACATATGCCAGATTCTCATCTTCGATGCGGATCGTCAGGCTCTCAGCAAAAACATCCGCGCCGTCCTCAATGCTGACACTCCTTCCGTCCTGCGCTTTCACATGGGCAGGCGCCGGAGCTGTCTCGTCAATCTGCACCTCCCTGTCAAAGGAAACAGCGTCTGTCAGCGCCCCGTCGCTGATCCGTTTCAGGTAAAACCGGGCAAGGCCTGTTTCATACCGGATCTGCTCCGCAAACTCACCGTCTTTGTCCCTGCTGATCAGGTAGCCCTCCGGAGCGCGGAGATACACGGCCGAAGTATAGTAAGCGTTTTTTCCCTCCTTTGCCTGCAGAGTATAGGCCCGGTCAGGCGCAGCCAGATACCGGATCTGAAACTCCCTCTCAACCGTATCGGCCTCATAAGCATCCGTCTCCGGAAGAACCGCCCGGACCTGATAGCTTCCTTCTTTTTCAGGTTTTTTCTTCGCGTAAGCCGTATCCGGTTCCTCCGCCTGCTTGTACTCAAACACAACCTCGTCTGCCGCGTCAGAATCTGTACGGATCTCAGGCTCATATTTTGTTCCCACATACTTGTCAGATAACTGTACCGACAGGGACGCTTTGTGCTTTTTGATCTTAAACTCCGCGGTAAAACTTCCCGCCAGATACTTCTCCGTTTCCGGGACGTCAGCCCTTACTTCATAGTTTCCGGCTTTCACCGGCGCCTTTTCGGTATAGGCGCTGTCCGCCTGTCCCTTTTTCTTATAGGAAAATACCGCGTCCGTCTTGCCGTCAGAATCTGTCGTCAGCACCGGAGCGGGCTCTGTTCCCACAAAGATATCCGCGGCTGCCACCTTGCCCTCCGGCGTATATTTTTTGATCACAAACTGGTCTGTGCAGGAGGCCGCCTGAAAACGCGCCGTCTCCGGAATCTGCGCGCGCACCACATAGGTTCCGGCCTTTACGGGCTTCTCCTGCGCGTAGGAACTGTCGGGCTCTCCCTTTTGTTTGTACTGGATGACGGCAGTTCCGTCAGAATCCGTCTTTACCGACGGCTCATAGTCGGTTCCGACATAGATATCCGGCACCTTGACCGCAGCTGACGGAGTTTTCTTTTCTGTGCCAGCAGGGTCACCTCCTGTGCTTCCGGGCTGTTCTGTCGTCCTGCCGCCTGAGCCGCCCGGCTGTTCCGTCGTGTTCCCCGGCTGCTCCGTCGTATTCCCCGGCTGCTCCGTCGTGTTCCCCGGCTGCTCCGTCGTGTTCCCCGGCTGCTCTGTCGTGTTCCCCGGCTGCTCCGTCGTGTTCCCCGGCTGCTCCGTCGTATTTCCCGGATGCTCCGTCGTATTCCCCGGCTGCTCTGTCGTATTCCCCGGCTGCTCTGTCGTATTCCCCGGCTGTT
The DNA here is from genome assembly GCA_946185495.1 of uncultured Clostridiaceae bacterium. Lineage (GTDB taxonomy): Bacteria > Bacillota > Clostridia > Lachnospirales > Lachnospiraceae > CAG-590. The sequence goes on from CAMHJT010000027.1 coordinate 13,122, forward strand.
CCGTCGTGTTCCCCGGCTGCTCCGTCGTATTCCCCGGCTGCTCCGTCGTGTTCCCCGGCTGCTCCGTCGTGTTCCCCGGCTGCTCTGTCGTGTTCCCCGGCTGCTCCGTCGTATTTCCCGGATGCTCCGTCGTGCCGCTCTCTGTCGCTGCCTGCTCTGTCGTGCCTGCCTCCTCCGCTTTCACAATCTGGAAAGCACCCTCACAGGAAATGCTTTCATAAATGTCTGTCTCCGGAACCACGGCCTTTACCACATAGCTTCCCGCCTGCGTGGGAACCGTCTCCGCATACGCGCTGTCCGGCTGCCCCTGCGCCTTATAGACGTAGGAAGCCTGCTCTTTTCCATCAGAATCTGTGGTCAGCACCGGCTGCGGCGCCGTGCCCTCCGTGACATCCGCCACCGTGACAACCGCTGTCTGCGGCTGGCGCAGGGTGATCCGGAAGGTACTTTCACAGGAGACCGCCTCGTACTTATTCGTCTCGGGAATCACCGCCCGAACACTGTAGGTTCCCGCCCTGACCGGCTTCTCCGTGCTGTAGGCCTTCTCGCTCTCCTCCTCGGCCTTATACAAAAATTCTGCCCTGTCCGCCCCGTCGGAATCCGTGGTCACCACCGGCTCATAATCTGTACCGGCCAGCGTGTCCGCAACCTCCACCTTTGCTTCCCCGGGCGTGTGCCTGAGAATGCGGAAAGAGCTATAACAGGTAGCTCCCTCGTACTGGTCCGTTGCCGGAACCACGGCCCGCACTACATAAGCGCCCGGCGTCTCCGGCTTGCTCTCACGGTACTCTGTATCTGCCTCGCCCTCTCCCTTATAGGAAAATACGGCGATGTCCTTTCCATCTGAGTCCGTTGTCAGACTTGGTTCGTAGGTCTCACCCACATAGGTGTTCGGAACATACACGGCGGCTCCGGAGATCGCGTGCCTTTTGATCAGGAAACTGCCCTCACAGACCACCTCTTCATAGTTCGCGGTGGCAGGTACCACTGCCCGCACGATATAGCTTCCCGGCTGGGTCGGTTTCACGCTGGTGGCCGCTGAATCCGGCTCCCCTTCCTTGCGGTAGGTGTACTGCACCTGCTTCCTTCCATCCGAATCCGTGGTCAGAACCGGCTCGTACTCCGTTCCCACATAGACATTAGGGATCTCTACCTTGTTCTCCCCCGAGGTCTTTAATTTGATCTTGAAAGTGCCCGTACAGGAAATGCTCTCATATTTATCCGTCTGGGGGATCTGCGCCCGCACCGTATAGGTTCCCGCTGCCATCGGCTTTTCGTCCGTATAGGCGCTGTCGGGATCGTCCTCCGCTTTATAGGTGATCACAGCCGACGCCTTACCGTCGGAATCCGTCGTCAGCACCGGATCATAATCATTACCGATCAGGGTATCCGGCACCGCGATCTCCGCCTGCTCCGGCGTGTATCTGGTGATTGCAAACTCCTGCTCGACGGAATTGCCCCAATACAGGTCTGTCTCAGGAAGATACGCCAGAACCTCGTATTCCCCTGCCGCGGTCGGTTTATCCTGCGCATACTCCTCTGAGCCGCCTCCCTTTGGCTTGTACAGGATCTTTACATTATCAGCGCCATCGGAATTCGTACGGATCTCCGGATCATAAGACTGTCCTACCTTGACATCCGGAAGCACCATCGTGAGGGTGGGGTTATCCTTGTCATATGCCAGATAAAAATGCCTGACAAGCTCCCCTCCGGCCTGGTCAAAGGCCAGGATCTTATATTCCTTTTCTGTTCCGGGAACCGCTTCCAACACCGTATGGAAGGAGTTCACTCCGTTCTCCTGCGTGATACCGCCGTTTGACAGCGTGTAATCATCATACGTACTGCTGCCCTCAGCAATTTCCACATAGCTCAGATTGGGATCTGTGATCGTAAATTCCAGCTTCTTGGCCCGGACCACTGTGCCGTCCACCGTTTCGATGGTCCCGGAATTACCGTCCAGAAGAACCGACGAGAACGCCGGAGGCTCATTATCAAACACAATCTGATCAAGCCCCACCGTCACGTCTTTTACCGGCAAATATTTCGTCATTGCCCCATCGCTTTCCCGTCTCAGGCGAACCTGCAGGCTGCCGTCAAATCTGCCATCCGCATACAGATCATCCTCCGAAAGCGTCAGGGATTCCTTATAGTCCTCACTATTCTCAGATTTTACAAGAAACCCTGTATTGGGCCAGATCGTAATGCTGTTTTTCGCAAAAACCCCTCCGTCACTGCCGGACACCGTATCATGGATCTCCAGATAGGATCCGTCCGAATACGCACAGTTGTCCCACGGATAATAAGAGATCGTAAACGTAGCCGGAGTAGAGGAAGCTTCACTGTATTTTTCTCCCTCCGGAATCGTCGCCTTAAACCAGAAGGTTCCCTCCGTATCCGGAACTGTCGTCGTGTATTCCGAATCATCCGCGCTTTCCGGTTTGTAATAATAGATCGGCTCTTCCAGATCTGACGATGGAATGACCGTATTATCCGCATTCAGCGCGGTCGCCGTCTGCTGCAGATCCGTACCGACATACACCCTCTCTCCAAGAGAATTATAGTCCGTAAGGATCGTTGCCTCCACCTTATAGATCGTTAATTTCGTACTGCCCTCCGCGGCCACTGTTTCATATGCCGGATACCCTGTATAGGAAACCCCGAGCCCCAGCACGACCGCCATCGTCACAGCCGCGATCCTTCTCCTGACTCTTTTTTTCATATATTTCCGCATACGCATTTCCTCCTAATATAGAGTTTATATAACTACCCAGCAGGACCATACCAATACAGTATATTTTTCCATGCAGCGGGTGAATCAGGATGCGCCAGCTTCACCTGCTGAGCAGTTACGAGTTTATCGATAATTGCGAAACTCAAAATGTAGACTGAGGTTTTGTGCATGATATATGTTTTTTCGCCGGCATTAGGAACGTTAGCCAAGAAAAAACATATATCATGCACAAAGCCGATCGAAAAAGTATATTTATTTCGCAAACACCATCGCTCTATCCTTTATTTCCATTCGATCTCCAGGTTGCTGTCGACGGGCTTTGAAAAATCATAGTCCCAGCCTCCCTGCGCGGCCGGCTTGAGCACAGGCACTGCTGCAAGCTCTCCCTTCTTCACCGTCTGCTCGCCAAACACATTCCCCTGATACATAAATCTGACTGTATATGGTCCCTCGATCAGGATATGCAGCTCATCCGATGTCACGGACAGTTCCCGTCCCTCGTCCTCCGTCACGATCAGCAGCCGTTTCAGCACATCCTTGGGAATACTGTCATAGTCGATCTCCGATGGCTGCTCCAGATAGTCGGTCGTGGTATTATCCTGGTAAATAATAACCTCCCTGCCGGACGCGACAGAAACCTCCTGATCGGACATGGTTCCATCCGGATAGACCAGCCTGGTCGCCACCTCTCCGGCAAAAACCGTCACCCTGGTATACTGGATGCCGTCCTTAACATATATATCGACATAAAACACCGTTCCCCTCACAGACATCGTCGCGTTGGGGGTATTTACCTCATAAGCGGAAGCCTTTGAAAGAGGATTGCGGATATCATTGGTGATCGCGCCCTTCAACAGCTCAATGTTCGTCCTGCTGTCAGCGCCGTCACCCTCCGCAGTCAGCACGATCTCGGTCTCCTCCTGCAGGTAAATCAGCTTGTCCTCATCCGCCTGAATGGACAGCTTGCCCTTGTCAAGAGACACATGGTCTCCGGATTCCAGCACCATGTTGACATATGGCGTTATTTCTCCCAGCGCCTCCCTTACCACAGAAGCCGTTCCCTCCGCCTCTATGATCTTCAACAGACGGTATCCCTTCTGTTTTCCGTTTTTCCACAGGAGCAGGCCGGCCACGATGGCTGCCACTGCTAATACCGCGATCACTATCACGGGTAGTTTCTTCTTATTATCCATGTATCCTACCTCCAAATCTGTAACGGCACCAATACGGACGCAAGCCAATGCCTTGTAACAAATGTTACGAACAACTATACCATCTTTTCCTTCTGAATACAAGCAAAACAGTGTTTTCCCCTGACGGCTAAACGGAGGGTTTTGTTCACAATTCGAAAAAACGCCCGAAAGCCATCATGCTCGCGGGCGCCACTGTCCATTGTCATCCAAGCTCAAACTTGCCGACGATCTCATGCATTTTTGTTCCTTCCTATCGTTTTCCACCGGCAATCCGGATTCTGGCAGGCCTTTTATGACCCTTTTGCTGACGTTCCCTAAAAGCAGCGGCTTACTATTCAATAGACGGACTGATATCCTGTATCAGCTCCGCAGCCTCGTCATACATGAAATCATCGATATAGCGGATCGCGTTCCGCAGCTTTTCCTTCTGGGTAATGCGGAAGGGATAACCCAACAGCTTCACCGCCAGCTTTGCGGACAGCTCATCGTCAAATTCATCCAGCGCGTCCAAAAGCCGGACAACCGTCTCCGCTGCCTCCTCCGCCGTTAGCTCTCCGGCAGGATGCACCTCCTCCATCTTTCCAAACGGGGCAAGAAAAGTGATAAGCTCATCATAAGCCGTCAGTACCCTTGGAGCGATCGAGCGGATATACTCCACATCCTTGCTCTCTGCCGCCGACTCAAGGTCACTAAATTTTTTGGAAAGCTCCGAAGCACCGATCATTTTAGAATTGCTTTTTAAGGAGTGTACACGGATCCGGTAATCCTCCAGATCTCCCGCCTCCAGCATGCTGATCATATCCCTCTTGTTCTTTTCGTAACCCTTCAGATATCTCTGAATCGCCGCGACATATCTTTCCTCATTCCCCGTAAAGGATATGCCCTCCTCCACCATAAGGCCATGTTTTCTCAAACTGTTCAGATCATATTTCATGCGCATAACCTCCTCATCCCAAAACCTCAATGATCGCGGCAACCAGCTCCGATTTCTTCGCCGGCTTCAGCATATAGCCCTGAGGTGACAGATCCCTGATGACCCTCATCACCTTCTCCTTGTCCGATACGCCTGTCAGGAATATGACCGGAATATCCTTAAGCTCCGGCGTCAGCTTCATCCTGGACAGTACCATGGTGCCGTCCATGCCCGGCATGATAAAATCGAGCAGAACCAGGTCAACCTTATGGTTTTCCAGATATTTGATCGCAGCCCTGCCGGAGGCAACAACCGTCACGTCGTAAAACTCCTTCAAATGCTCCTTGATCTGATAAAGCTGTTCCGGATCGTCATCCACCACCAGAATATGCCTTCTGCGAAATTCGTCCTGCGGATTGGGGTTGACATATTCCTCCATCACTGGTATTTCCACTACATTCTTTTTCTTGAGCTGTTCCCTGATCTCATCAATCTTTGCGTAGATCATCTGCATGTTGACAAGCTTGGGAAGGAACATCACCTGGCTCAGCCCGGTGGCCTCCCTGAAGTTGGATTTATCTTTGTCATTGGCAATGACCACCACTTTTGTCTTTCCGTCCCTTACCACCCTGTCAAATACATCATATTTCTTGATCTCAAATCTGATCTCGTCCTCCATGCAGATGATGACCATATGCGGTACGTTATTCATTGACTTCACGCCATAGGAGCTTTGGAGAACCGGATTCCGTTCCACCGGTATTCCCTTCTCCCTCTTAATCTGGTCACAAATATCATTGACAAATCTTTCGTTTTTTCCAAAGGCTAAAATTTTAATCTCCATGTTCCCCCTCCTCTATCAGCCACAGTTTCTATCCGGTGTCATCCGGCCATCTCTCAAAAAACACTGTCATCTAATGATGAACTCCACCTCATGTTTTTTCAGGTATCGCTCGGCGCTCTCCTCATTTCTGACATACACGCCCTTATATCGCTCGCCGATCAGCTCCTTCATGGCGTTCAGCTTCTCCGGAGAATCATTGATCACCAAGATAACCTGCTTATTCTCATTCTCCCTGTTCCTCTCCGCCTCAATCTGTTCACTGGAAAGAAGCAGGCTGCTGTCTAAGTATCTCAGCAGCAGGTTTTCCAATTCGGAATACCGTACCGGCTTGGACAGGTAATCCGTAAATCCCTCCTTGATATAGCCGTCCCTCGCCCCGGCAATGGCGTCTGCCGTCAGGGCGATTACCGGAATTCCGTCTGCCAGATGCTCCTTCCGGATCACATGCAGCGTTTCCGTTCCAGACATGCCCGGCATCATCTGGTCAAGGAAAATCACGTCAAAAGACAGCTTGTCGAGCAGATCTACGCATCCCGCTCCCGACATGGCGGTTGTGATCTGCATTTTGGATTCAGACAGCAGTCCCGTGATCACCTCCAGATTCATGTCATTGTCATCAACGATCAGGATCTTTGCTTTCGGCGCCACCAGCATGGGCTTGAAATGCGCCGTCTCCTCCCTGGATTTTTCCAGCAGTTCCGTATAGTTGCCCAGAGGCGTGGCGTCCACAACCTCCTGAATGATAGTTGCCGTAAACACAGAGCCCTTGCCGTATTCGCTCACCACACCGACTGTGCCGCCCATCATCTGCGTCAGCTGTTTGGTGATATGCAGCCCCAGTCCGGTTCCCTCAATGTTCCTGTTCCTGCTCTCGTCCAGCCTCTGAAATGAGGTAAACAGCTTATCCTTGTCCTTCGTCCGGATTCCCATGCCGGTATCCGCAACCTGTATGGTCAGCTTGTTTTCAGTGTGGTCAAACCAAAACCTTATGGCCATCCAGCCTTCCGCGGTATACTTGATGGCGTTGTTGGCGAGATTGAGGATAATCTGCTGAATCCTGATCTCATCCCCCCTCATAACGGACGGAATGTCCGGCGCAACCTCCAGACGGTATTCCAGCCCCTTTTCCTGTGCCCTCTTCATCGTCATGTTCACAATATCATTCAGCATAGACGCGAATTCATATTCCAACGGGATCAGCTCAAGCCTCCCGGATTCAATCTTGCTGATATCCAGAATGTCGTTGATGATAGAGAGCAATGTCTTGCCCGCGCTCTGAATATCCTTGGCATATTTTTGAAGGCGGATATCCTTCGCCTCCCTCAGGATCATCTCATCCAGACCGATGATCGCGTTCATCGGCGTCCTGATCTCATGGGACATGTTCGCAAGGAAATAACTCTTGGCCCGGTTCGCATGCTCCGCCGTCTCCTTTTCAAGCTTCAGCAACTCTGCCTCGTATTCGCTCTTCCTCTCCTCCCGCTCCATCTCCTCCAAACGCTTAGAATAGCTCTTCTCATTCCGATAGCCCAGATAGTAGAAGCAGGATGTCATGACCAGGATCAGCGTACACAGCAGCACATTCATCACCAGCTGCATCCTGACATCCCTGTACATCTCCCGATTGTCCAGCACCAGCACGACATACCATTGATCCATGACCTTATTTACAAATACAGTGCGGCTCTTTCTTCCCTTCCCATACTCGCTTTCACCGGGTCCATTCTGCCGGATCATCTCCAAAAACTGCTTTCCCTCCTCGCAATCATCCAGATTCTTCCCCTTTTTCTCCTTGTCGTCATGGGCAACGATCAGCCCCGTTTGATCAATGATGAAGCCATATCCGTTCTCCTCCACCTTCATCTCCTGCACCATCTCCTGAATCCGCCTCAAGGCGATATCCATGGACAGAACGTCCTTTCCGGTTGACAGGCTTCTGCTGACGGAAATGATCACATCACCTGTCTGCGCGTCAACATGGGGCGGCACAACAGCTGTTTCTCCGCCTGCCTTGACCGCGGCCTGATACCAGTCGCGTTTCAGCGGATCATAATCGACGGAAGGAACCCAGTCCTCCCCGTCTAAATAACTACCCCCGATGTATCCATAAAGACTGCTGTAATTTTCATCAAACTGTGCCGACAGGTTCAGGGATTCCTCCCTCAAATATTGCAAGATCACATCTGTCCCTGTTCCGTTGCGCAGCATATTGTCCACCGTATCGGCTGACACCCATAACACGCTTCTGGCGGTATCCAGATAATCGCCGAGCTCCGAAGCGACATTGGATACCTTGTCTGTGCCGATTTCCCTGACATGGGCTACAGACGCGTCATACAACAGACGCGCTGTGTACACGACCATGCAGATCATAAATATAAAGATCAGCGTCAGCGGAAAGATCATGCTGTACCGTTTTTTCAAATGAATGATTTCTTTTATTTTCTTATCTCTCTCCACTGCTTCCCTTTTCATAGCTTCTCTCCCGTCTTTTAGGAAACATTCCATATTCCATCCTGATCGTTTTTCCATCATGATACCAAGACATGTTTCATTCTTTTGCCTCAAAACCATGCCCCTCTTTTGTCTTAAGTTTACACATTCCTACACGAAAAATCAACCTATTTCTTTCACTTTTCAACTCAACACCAGACTTTCCGTCACTGTTCGTCTCCGCTCATACAAAGGCTCTTAGAGAGGATCGTTCATCCGCCGCACCGCTTCTTTGCAGGCCCTCTGCATCATTTTCCGGCTATGCCGCCTTCACATCTGCTCCCCGTTCTTTAACAGCGCAACGCTCCGGTTCAAATCCGCCACCTCTTTTTTATAGAGGAAATACTGAATCAGCCATATGACCACAAAAATTGAAACCGTGATGCCAACCTGCACGAGATTTGCGACACTAAGCTCCGGCGTCAGCCAGCCGTTCAGAAACCCCAGCATGATATAGACAAGCATGGTACTTGTAAAATGCACCGTCATGCACCTGAGTGTACCCCAGCGCTCAATCTCATACACCACAGAGCCCGCATAGCCCGCCATCCCGATCAGCCCGCCGGACAAAAGCTCCAACAGGATCGACGTAAGCGCCCTTTCCCTGCCGGCCAGCGCAATCTGATACAGGCTGTTGTTTCCCTCCTGCACCAGATATCCCATTGAGATCAGGATCGACATCAGCACGCCTAAAGAAAACCCAACCGCTGCCTTAAAAATAAAACTGTTTTTTAAACTCATCTCTTTCCCCCCCTCTGCTTTTTATTTTCATACATCTCTTTCAGCTTATCCCTGAGTGGCTTCACGCACCGCCTGGCTACATAGCTTCTGACCCCGTTGTCAAACAATACTCCGACGGTACCCGCTATATTGAAGTCAAAGGAATCCACCTTGTACAGGTTGATGATCTCCGATTGCGAAATTCTGAAAAACCGTTCTTCGTCCAACTCATTCTCAAATTTCGTCATCGTGCCCTTGACTGGATACGAGCTGTCTGCCGTATCCAGCCTCACCTCCCGCCCTTCTGTCCGAATGCGGTAGATATCCCTCTGCGAAATGAACCTGACCACCCCTTTGTCCTGTACCATCACAGGTGGATACTTGTTTCTTGCTACAGTTTCGATCGCGTTGATGATAGTCCCGACGATTTCCGTCTCATTTTTTGTGTGGATCTCCACTCTCGGCTCGATGCAGTTTGCATCGATGACCACCTTGATATCAATCATTTCTGCCATAGATTACTCTTCCATTTCCGTGAAATTTCTGTCCCTCATAATTTACGTTTTAATTTTTACTCTACACATCGCTCCCTGAAAAATCAATTTGTTTTTCCTATTCGGTAGATTCCCAGGGATAATCGGTCAGGCAGTCGGTCGGAACCTCTGCGATCATCGGGCAGGGAAGCTTGCAGCCGATCCTGCCCCCGCAAGCCTCCGGCCAGCCTATGCCGGCTTCTTCCTTCCGGCGGCCCTGCGATAAAAAAGCAGGCTCCGCCTCATCCGGAAACCTGCTTTCTTTGCTTCTATTCCATTGCGCTCCAGTATCTTTCAACCGGCCGTAGATCCTTTCACGCGCCTCCTGAAATTTTCAACTTCTTCCATTTGCCATAATAGGTGTTCTTTCCAGCCTTTTTATATGCCCTGATCTTCACATAAAAATAATTCGCGCTCAGCTTTCTGATCGTGCTATAATCCGCAATATCATATGTTTTTGTGGAAGCGGATATTTTTTTTCTTTTGTACTGTTTGCTTGTAAAGGACTTCGTTGACCAGCGGATCTCATAACCGCTGATCCCGGACAGCTTTTTCCATCTGACAAACAGCATCCTGCGCCTGTTGAGCTCTGACATCGTCGGAATGCTGAAGCCCTTAACCTGTCCCGGAACCGTCACCTCTGTGATCCCGGTCTGTCCCGCAAACAGATTCGTACCGATCCCGGCAACCGTAACGCCCTCCACTTCCTGGGGAAGCACCAGTTTGGAATCGGTTCCGCAATACTTCAAAAGCTCTGCTCCATCCGCCTTTACCCTGAAATAATACGGATCTCCCTCATAGATCACAGCCGCGGAATATCCGCCCTGCTGTGCCCAGGTATCTGCATAGGAACCCTTCTTCAATATAATCTGTGAAAGCGCGGCGCATCCCATGAAAACAGATTCCCCGATCGCCTGTACGCTTTCCGGAATTCTCACACTGCGCAGGCCGGCACATCCATTGAACGCCCCCGCTCCGATCTCTTTCACATCCTCCGGGATCACGGTATTCATGCACCCCGCGATCAGCTTGCCCGTATTGCTCTCAATGATGGCGTTGCACTTCTCCCTGCTGTCGAAGACCCTGTTATCCTCCGATACCTTCAAAGACGCAAGGCTGCTGCAGTTAGAAAACGCAAAGCTTCCGATCGTCGTCAAGCTGTCCGGAAGGATCATCACCTCTAATCCGGTACAGCCGGAGAACGCCATCCCGCTGATTCCCGTCACCGTATTCGGTATGGTCACACTCGTGATATCGGCGCATCCTGAAAACGTGCTCCTCCAATGGTCAGCACCTTTTTTCCATCGATCCCCTCAGGGATCACAACCTCTTCATCCGAACCCAGATACTTTTCAATCTTAATGTTCTCTTTATGGTTCGTCAAGGTATAATTAAAATCTCCAAATGTCTCTGCATCCGCCTTCCTGCCCAAAACAGCAGTACCGAAAAATACTGACAAGGCCAACACAAGCATCCATACTCTGCCCTTTTTCATCATACTCCATCCTTTCTTTTTTCGTGCGGATCAAGCCAAATGCAGGCAAAAAAAATATCCGCAGCTTTCATAAATCATCTGAACAGTTACGGATATTATAACACACATTCCTTTGATTTTGAAAAAACAGAGAAAATACAATCCGATCTGTGTATTCGGTATAGTTTCGCGTATAATCGGCAGCTCCGCAACACAAAAAGAACAGGCCGGCGCATACACTGCCCGGTCTGCTCTGCCTTTCATCCTTTATTTCCGGCTGTCTGAACCCATCCGCACGGATCACCTCACCTCAGCTTCCTCCGTATCTTTCTTTTTATCCTTTCCCTCAAACGCGTCCTCCAGCATTTTTTCCAGATCCTTCTCCTCCATGGTGTCATCATATTCAATGCCATATTTATCCAGAACCTCCTTAAGATCCTTCATGTCGAGATCTACGGAAACATTATCCCCGTCTTCCTCCACAGAGATCAGATCCTTGCCGTCCTTTCCCTGGATCCGCACCTGTCCGTCATCCACTGAAATGTGAAGCTCGCCGTCCTTTAGCAGGCCGTCCACATCTCCGATCACGCCGTCCAGATCTCCCAGCACGCCCTCAACTGTCTTCCAGGTTTCAGGATCCGTAGCCTTTTCGGCAATACGCGCCCCGGTATTCACAAACGCGATCGCTGAGAGCGCGATCATGAAAATGACCATCGCAACCACAGCAGCCATTGATGAGAAAAACCCGATCAAAACCTTCTTCTGTGAGCGCATTGTCTGCTCCCGCTCCTCTGAAATCTCTTTCACCGGTACCAGCGCCTGCCCGCAGCCGGAGCAGAACTGTTCCCTGGCGTTCACCTCCGCGCCGCAGTTGGAACAGGTCACCACCTTCGCGTCCATCCGCACGATCAGATACAGGATCAGGCCAATGCAGCTAGGCACCAGCATGACGATCGCCGTCCAAAGCGCTGCGTTCATCCCCTTCAGTCTGGCGTCACGGTAGGTCCAGATCCCCAAAAGCACCAGCATGGCGATCACCGCGATCACTACAAGCGCTCCTAAAAAAATTACTCCTGAAAATGCACTTACACCTGTTAACAGACTCATATCCATCTCCTCCTATTCATGTCTTTCTTTACGGTATCTCTTATATCCTGGCTCTCTGCCTGAGCTCTGCCTTCCACATGCCGACAGCCGTCAGAATCCAGCTGGAAAGCGTACACAACAAAAGCCCCGCAAGGTTAACAGCCAGCCAGAGCTCGCTTGCCATGTGCAGCAGGTTGGGCATCAGCACATGCTGCCCGCTGAAATTGACCAGCACATAGACAACGCAGAGCAATATTCCGGCCGCCGCGCCAAATACCGTAGCAGCCACTGCAGGCAGCCACCATACGGAAACAGTTTCCTTTTTCTCCCTCTCCTCAGCAGCCAGCAGATTTTTCAAGCGAAGCCTGGCCGCGTCCGGCACCGGCTCCGTCTCATAGGCTGCAAACAGCAGATCATCCAACGCGTCAGGCTGCTCCTTCGCACCACGCCAGCATCCTGCCTCGATCTTTTGTCCTCCGTTTCCCGCATTTGCCATGTTATCACTCCCCCTCCTGTCCATCTGCTATCCCTCCGCCACACAGCACGGCTTTATTTGCCGCAGTTCCATATCCGGATGCTCTTTTTCCTCTCCTGCCTGCCCTGTCTTCGGAAGCAGAATCCGGATCCAGCTCCCTTCGCAGCTGCTCCTTCGCGTGGTGCAAGCGGCTCTTGACCGTCCCCTTCGGAACATGCAGGATCCGGGCAATCTCCTCGATCGTCAGCTCTCCTGCGTAATAGAGCAGGACCACCTGCCTTTGTTTTTCCGGAAGCCCCGCCACGCTGTCACGCAGCTGTCCCAGCTCCTCCTGCCGAATCACATCCTGCAGCACATCCGCGTCTGCCGCCTGATCCTCAAGCTGAAGCCCCTCAGTCTGATCTGAGATACAGGGGGCGATACGCTGCCTTCTGGCATATTGGCTCTTATGGTTTTTCCACAGGTTTGCCGCGATGGAAATAATATACGCCTTCGGATTCTGATCCGCCCTGATCTTTTTTCGCAGCTCCAGGGTCTTTAAAAATGTCTGCTGGTACAGATCCTCCGCATCCTCCAGCGTATAGGTCAGGCTCCTGCAGTAGCGGTACACTGCATCCCCGTACTGTTCCACCATTTGATCCACATCGCAAGCATCCAATATTCTCACCTCCTGTATATATATTGTCGCAAATTGGAAAAAGGTTCAAAATTTTTTCATTTTACAAAAGCAGCCGGAAACAGGCACTCCTGTCTCCGGCTGCTGCCGTTTCAATTCATAAACAACTGTGACCAGTATTGTCTCCCATACACGTCTTGCGTATGTCCAACTCCCAGCCTGGTAAATCCCGCGTTTAATATATTTGCCCTGTGTCCCTCACTGTTCATCCATGCATCCATCACTTCCTGCGCGCTGCGCTGCCCCCATGCGATGTTTTCTCCCGATCTGAGATACCGGATTCCCCGGTCCGTCAAAACCGAGCTAAACGACCTGCCATCGGGCCTGGTATGGGAGAAGGATGCCTGGATCTCACCGGCCCGCACCTGCGCCGCCCCATTGAGATCCTCATCCAATATGAGAGCTCCCAATCCGGCTTTTGCCCGCTCCGCATTTACAAGCTGCAGAATCTGCTCCGCATAGGACACCTGTGGCTGTTCCTCCTTGTCCTGTCCGCAATTTCCATCCACGCACTCCGGTTCCGC
>CAMHJT010000028.1 GCA_946185495.1 uncultured Clostridiaceae bacterium
AGGGCAAGGAGCTTGACAGCAAGACCTACCGCCAGGGAGCGGCAGAGCCTGTGACCGATAAGGTGCCGGAAAAGGCAGAGGATGAGACATACACCTATACCTTTTCCAAGTGGGCAGCTGCCAGCGATGAAAATGGAACCAAGACCTACAAGCCGGAGTTTACGGCGACAGAGAAACCGTTATACACGGTGATCTGGCAGGATGCCGAGGGCAAGGAGCTTGACAGCAAGACCTACCGCGAGGGAGCGGCGGAGCCTGAGACAGACAAGATACCGGAAAAGGCAGAGGATGAGGTCAATACCTATACCTTCTCCAAGTGGGTATCAACCGTTGATGAAAATGGAACCAAGACCTACAAGCCGGAGTTTACAGCGACAGAGAAGCCGATCTATACCGTCATCTGGCGCGGGGTGAACGGCAAGGAGATTGACAGGAAGACCTACCACGAGGGAGCGGCAGAGCCGAAGACCGACATCATACCGGAAAAGGCGGAGGATAAGATGAACACCTACACCTTCTCCAGATGGGTACTGCTCAGCAAGAAGAACGGAACCAAGATTTACAAGCCGGAGTTTAAGTCCGTGAAAAAGAAAAGCTACATCGTATCCTTTGACCTGAACGGACATGGCGTAAAAGCGCCGAAGGATCAGACGGTCTGGGAAGGACAGTATGCGACTGCCCCGGAAGCGCCCGCCAATGACGGTGACTTTACCTTCGGCGGATGGATGGATGCCCCGGAGAACGGCAAGAGCTTCCGGTTTGACGAGACGAAGATCACAAAGGACATGACGCTTTACGCGTACTGGATCGAGAACCTTCCGGAGATCAAGGAGGAGCTCGTGATGGAGCCCGCACCGACGGTAGGCGGGACACTGGTGAACTTTGACTTTGATTTCAGCTTTGAGATGAGTGATGCGGATCAGCAGACCCTGCTGGCGGCAGCGGAGTCCGTGATGCTTCCGGTGCCGGAGAGCGAGGAGGAGATTCAGCTCCAGGAGATCGCCATGCTCGACGCCATCAACAACATTGACGAGGAGACGAAGCAGCAGGAGAACCAAAGCGCGCTTGCGGCGCTGATCGGCGCGGGACTGGTGATGCAGGATGATGCCGGCCTGATCCCGGAGGACATCGGCATCGAGATCAAGCGCGAGATCTACATGGATGTAGCGCCCAAGGGGCTGTTTGAAGAGGAAATAGGCGGCAAGGTGCGCAAGGTCATGAGCATTGAGATCAATCCGTGCTACAATGTGTTTGCAAATCTGACCGGAGATGAGGAGAACATCGTTCCTGTTTCCGGAGGCAATCCTACAAAGATCAATGAGCCGATCAACCTGTCTTTGGACATTTCGATGGACTTCGCTGACCCTGACCAGGATTGCGTATTTATAAACCACGAGCATGATGATGAGGAATTCACCTACCTCGGTATGCTGGCACCCGAAGTGGACGGACTGCGTACCTTAAGCTTCTGCTCCCTGGGACTGTCCCCGTTTGAGATCACCACGGACACCATGCCGGTGAAGACGGCGTATAAGGCAAATGACAATACGAGCGTGGATCTGTATTTCGCGACGATCCGGGATGCGGTGTGGAAGGTAGAAGACGGCGGAACGATCACTCTCGTGGAGCCGGTGAAGGAAGCGATCACTTCCGGAAAAAGCAAGAGCTATACCATTGAGCTGGCGCCCGGCGTAGAGGCATCTGATGTGGAGCTGACGGTTAACGGCGTCAAGGCAGAATTTACAGACGGAAAGCTGACGGTTGGGCCGGCAGCGGCCTCGACGGAGGAGACGGCGACAACAGAGACGGATGCAGCCACAGAAACAGATGCGACGACGGAGAAGCCGGTAACGACGGAGAAGCAGACAGCGACCGAGAAGCAGACAACGGAGAAGCCGGCTACGACCGAGAAGAAGACGACACAGAATCCGGCAACCACCGAGAAGAAGACGACCGAGAAGCCTGCCACCACCGAGAAGCAGGCGACCACAGAGAAGCAGACCACCGAGAAGGAAATGGTTACCTCTGAGGTGAAAGAGAGCGAGAAGGAAGCTGCGCAGCTTGCCCTCAACGCGGGACTGAAGATCGACCAGAAAGGAAACAAGCTCAAGGTTTCCTGGGGCAAGGTAAGCGGAGCAGACGGATACATGGTCTATGCGGTATACAGCGGGAAGAAATTCTCATCCAAGGCTGTTAAGACCATTAAGAAGGCTTCCACTACCTCTGCCACCATCAAGAAGCTCGGCGGAAAGAAGTTAAACACCAAGAAGAACTTCAAGGTATATGTAGCGGCTTACAAGAATGTGGATGGAACCAAGGTTGTGCTTGGAAAGAGTCTCACAGGATACGTGGCCGGCAGCAAGACCAAGTATTCCAACGCAGCGTCGGTGAAGGTGACGAACCGCACCAATGTCAGCGTTTCCATGGGAAGCACCCACAAGATCGCGGCGAAGACGGTGCTTGCTGACAGCAGTAAGAAGAAGCTGACCAGTGCGTATGGCAAGGAGTTCCGCTATGCGTCCTCCGATACTACGATCGCCACAGTAGACGCCAACGGCGTGATCACGTCCAAGAAGCAGGGCAAAGCGGTGATCTATGTATACGCGAGAAACGGATATGCGAAGAAGGTACAGGTGACGGTAAAGTGAGCCGGATGATACCGGATCAAACCTGACGTTTTTGTGGAGACGCTTCAAGGAAGCGCCCTCACAGCCTGTGCCGCAGTGCATACGGCAGATAGTAGGAGAAAGCTGCAGTTTTTGGCAGAACCTGAGAGAAGCCCCCGCAGGCATGAGACGGCCTGCGGGGGCTTCTTTGAATCATGAAGATGATAAATGATGTACTGTTCTTTTTCTTGTAATTATTTAGTGCTTCTGTTATCATAACGGTGAGTGATCGTGTTACAAGGTGCGGTGAATCTCCCTTACATAGTGAAGGGAGGTGGTGCAGATGATGTTCAGTTTTCAGGATATGATGTATTTTGGAATGTTCATTGTTGCGCTGCTTGCCTATTTACAAGATAGGAATAACAAGCAAAAATAAAAAATCAGCCCATCCTTGTACTTTTGGCGAAGGCTAGGATGGACTGATTCAACAACATTCTAGAGGGAGCTAAACCCACCTTGTGGGCGGTCGCTCCTTTTGCTATCATGATAAACCGGTCTATCCGAAATGTCAAGCTTAAAATAACGCTTAACAGGGCTCATTTTTTTCTGAATTTGAACGCATAATTTTTGCAAAATGATGGGATCACATGCGATATGTGGCAGATTTGTGACATACAGGTGCTATAATGGTATCATATGATTGCTGGTACTCTGATACAGGGGGCAATGACCAATTTGTTCAGGGAGGAGGAATGCAGCGACTTAAGCAGATCTGGAGGAATGGAACCCTATTCCATCGACAGCCATGCAGGCAGGAAAGAAAAGGAGGTAGAAAAATGAAAGAAAAAAATGAGAAACTATTTGGAAAATGGCGAAGGCAGGGACGCCGGGCATTGTCGCTGTTTTTAAGCTTTGTGATGGTGCTGTCCGTATGTGTGACGCAGGCGAAAAAAAACCAGCCCATCCTTGTACGTTGACACGTATAGGATGGACTGGTTTTTTTACTGCATCATTATCTGCACTTTCGTTTGCTGCCGCTCCCGGTTTACGCTTCCATCTGTGTCAAGGACCTGGTGCGGATCTCCTCACAAAGCTTTGTGATAAAGGCGCTAAGCTCCATGGAGCCGAGGTCGCCGTCCTCTCCGCGCTTTCTGACGGAAACGGTATTATTTTCCGCTTCATTGGCGCCTACGATCAGCATGTATGGCAGCTTCTGAAGCCTTGCCTCGCGGATCTTATAGCCGATCTTCTCAGAGCGGTCGTCCATGGTGGCGAGAATGCCGTTTTTCTTTAACTCCGCAAGGATCTCCCGTCCATAGTCGTGGAATTTCTCGGAGATCGGAAGGATCCGTACCTGCTCGGGAGCAAGCCAGGTCGGGAACGCGCCTGCGTATTTTTCAATCAGCCATGCAAGCGTTCTCTCGTAGCAGCCCATGGAGGTTCTGTGGATGATGTAGGGGCGCTTCTTCTCGCCGTCCTTGTCCACGTAATACATGTCAAAGCGCTCGGAGAGGAACATATCAAGCTGGATGGTGATCATCGTGTCCTCTTTGCCGTACACATTTTTTGCCTGAATGTCGAGCTTCGGCCCGTAGAAAGCCGCCTCGCCGTCCGCCTCGGTGTAGTCGATGCCGATCTCGTCAAGGATCTCCCGCATTGCGTCCTGCACCCTGTTCCAGTCCTCCGCGGTGCCGAGGTATTTTCCGGAATCGTTGGGATCCCATTTGGACATACGGTAGGTGACGTCCTCCTCCACGCCCAAGGTGGTCAGGCAGTGCTTGGCGAGTCTGACGCAGTTCTTGAACTCTTCGTTGATCTGCTCCGGCATGCAGATCAGGTGTCCCTCGGAAATAGTAAACTGCCTTACGCGTGTCAGGCCGTGCATCTCGCCGGAGTCCTCATTCCGGAACAGGGTAGAGGTCTCGCCCATGCGGTAGGGCAGGTCGCGGTAGCTGTGCTGTTTTGCCTTGTAGACAAAATACTGGAAGGGGCAGGTCATGGGGCGCAGGGCGAGAATGTCCTGTCCGGAAGCGGACTCGCCGTTTTCGTCCTCGTCGTCATTTAATACGAACATGCCCTCCTTGTAGTGGTACCAGTGGTCAGACAGCTTATAAAGGTCGGACTTGGCCATGAGCGGCGTCTTGGTGCGGACATAGCCCCACTCGTTGTCCTCCAGGTCCTCGATCCATCTCTGCATGGTCTGGATGATCTTGGCGCCCTTCGGCATCATCAGCGGAAGTCCCTGGCCGATGATATCCACGGTGGTGAACAGCTCAAGCTCCCGTCCCAGGCGGTTGTGGTCCCGCTTTTTGATGCTGTCGAGGAACTCCAGACGGGCCTCCAGCTCCTCCTTTTTCGTATAGGCGGTGCCGTAGATGCGGGTGAGCATCTTGTTGTCGGAATTGCCTCTCCAGTAGGCGCCGGAGGAGGAGGTCAGCTTGAAGAACTTCACGGGCTTGGTGCTCATCAGGTGGGGGCCGGCGCACAGGTCGGTAAAGTCGCCCTGCTCATAGAAGCTGAGCACCGCGTCCTCCGGCAGGTCGTTGATCAGCTCCACCTTGTAAGGCTCGCCCCTGTCCTCCATCAGCTTGATGGCCTCCGGGCGCGGCAGGGTGTAGCTCTTGATCGGAATGTTTTCCTTCACGATCTTCTTCATCTCCGCCTCGATCTGGTCAAGCTCCTCCCGTCCCAGAGAGGGCATGTCAAAATCGTAATAAAAGCCCTCGTCGATGGCGGGACCGATCGTGCATTTCGCGTCCGGGTAGAGACGCTTGACCGCCTGGGCCAGAATATGGGCGCCGGTGTGGCGGAAGGCTTTCTTTCCGTCCTCGTCATCGAAGGTGAGGATGCTCAGGCTGCAGTCCTTGTCGATGATGGTACGCAGATCCTTAACGCTGCCGTCCACCTCGCCGGCGCAGGCAGCCCTGGCAAGTCCCTCGCTGATATCCTTCGCAATGTCCAGTATGCTCCGCGCCTGGTCATATTCCTTTACGGAGCCGTCTTTTAATGTAATCTTCATCGTTGTCATCTCCTATTCATCTTCGTCTTCCTCGTCATCGCCGCAGCAGCAGCCGTTGGCGATGTTTACATGAATTCCTTTCTTTACCGGCGAAAGCAGAAATCCGTAGATCACTCCGGCCAGAATGCAGATAAAGCATACAAGCGCGAAGGTTTTTCTGGAGAGGGTCGCGTCCTCGTCAAAAAAGTCGCAGACTGCCTCCTTTGCCCTTGACAGGCCGCCGCAGATGGTTTCTGTTACCTCGGAAATAGTGTTGGATACTGTTTGCAGAACATACATAAGCAGATACTCCTTTCTCATAATGATCATTTTGACTGGCGGGCTTTTGCGAAAAAAATCCCTGGCATACTAAAATATGCCAGGGACGATAGATTCGCGGTTCCACCCCGGTTCCTACCAGACAGGATGCCTGGCCTCGCGGTAACACGATGCGGGCGGCACTCCCATGCAGATAAGCCCTCGTATGACGATAACGGAGTCACCGGCCCGGATTGGGGGCTGCTCGGAGGTGGTCTTCGATCTGTTCCACGCAGGCTTCTTGCAGCGCTGTTCTGAATCTTCGGGAAGCTGTCCCTTAAAGATCCGGAACCGGAAGCCCTCTCTGCGCGCGGGTGGCAGATGTACTGTCCTCGTCATTGCGTTGTTTTTGAAAACTATTTCTATTTTACGATGAAATGAGAGAAAAGTCAATTGTTTTATTGACGCAGACTGATATTATTTTAGGTGTGTTGTATTTCGGCAGCGCCTGTGGTACTATAGAGCAATATAAACAGGTAATTGCGGAACCCGCAAAGTTGATCGAAAAAAGTATAGAATTTCGCAATCGCCTGCAGCAATAGAAAGCGTTGGAGGAGGAAAAGATGCAGACAGTTTTTAAATCCGATATTACAGGCGCGTTAAAGAAGCTCGGCCTGCAAAGAGGGGACTGCGTGATGGTACACACATCCCTCAGCAGGATCGGATATGTGTGCGGCGGTGCCCAGACCGTGATCGAGGCGTTGATTGAAACCGTGGGAGAGGAGGGCACGATCATGATGCCCACGCAGTCATGGAAAAACCTGGATCCGGAAACCGGCGTTCATTGGGACGCGGACCGGGAGGACTGGGACAGGATCAGGGAGAACTGGCCTGCGTATGACAGGGCGATCACACCTGCCAATACCATGGGCGCAGTTGCGGAGATGTTCCGGTCCTGGCCGGGGGCGGTAAGAAGCGGCCATCCGGCCAGGTCTGTGGCAGCGTGGGGAAAGCATGCGGAATATCTTACGGAAAATCATGACCTTTCGAATATTTTTGGAGACACATCCCCGATCGGGAGGCTGTATCAGCTGGACGGGAAGGTTCTGCTGATCGGAGTGGACTACGATAAGAATACGTCGCTTCATCTGGCGGATGTCCGCGCGGAATACCCGGGCAAGCATACCTGTGTGGAGCACAGCGCGGTCATGGAAAATGGGAAGCGTGTCTGGAAGGCATACGAGACCTTATTTGTTGATGGCGAGGACTTTGTGGAAATAGGCGCTGCATTTGAGGCGGAACATGATATCCCTGAAACGAAGCTGGGAGCGGCCGGACTTAAGCTCATGAAACAGCGGGAGCTGGTGGACTTTGCCGTTACATGGATCGGGGAGCATAGAAAACAGGGGTAACGATTCAGCCGGCCTGTGCATACATTGCGCAGACCGGGCCAAGACAAGTATATTTTGCCAGATAGTTACGAAAGGTTAGTCAGGAGGGGATCACGTGAACTATAGAAAGGACAGACGGGGAGAACAGATTTCGGTGCTGGGCTACGGCTGCATGAGGTTTTCGCGGCAGGGCGCGGGCATAGACATCGCGAAGGCGGAAAAGGAGATTATGACCGCGTTCAGGGAAGGCGTGAATTATTATGACACGGCTTATATATATCCGGGCAGCGAGGCCTGCCTCGGCGAGATCGTGGAGAAAAACGGGATCCGGGATAAGATCCGGATCGCGACAAAGCTGCCCCAGTATCTGATCAAGAAGCGGGAATCCATAGACAAGTATTTTGCGGAGCAGTTAAAAAGGCTCAGGACGGATTACATCGACTATTACCTCATGCATATGCTGACGGATATCGAGGCCTGGAACAAGCTGTGCGAGGTCGGCATCCGGGACTGGATCGAGGAGAAAAAGGCGTCCGGCCAGATCCGGCAGATCGGGTTTTCCTTTCACGGCAATACCGATCTGTTCCTGAAGATACTGGACGCGTATGACTGGGATTTTTGCCAGATCCAGTATAACTATATGGACGAGGTCAGCCAGGCGGGGCGCATCGGCCTGCAGGCGGCAGCAGCAAAGGGAATTCCGGTGATCATCATGGAACCGCTCAGGGGCGGCAAGCTGGTGGATCTGCTTCCCGCAGCGGCCAAGGAAAAGATCAGGCGGCATCCGCGCAGCATGTCGGCGGCAGAGCTTGCTTTCCGGTGGCTTTGGGATCAGCCGGAGGTGACCTGTGTCCTTTCCGGGATGAACAGCATCGAGATGGTGGAGGAGAACTGCAGGATCGCGGGCGATTGCGCGGCGGGCAACCTGACGGAGGCCGATCGCGCGCTGATCGAGGCGGTGAAGGCCGAGATCTCGAAGTCGATTAAGGTGGGCTGTACCGGCTGCGGTTATTGCATGCCCTGCCCCAAGGGCGTGGACATTCCCGGCACCTTCCGCTGCTACAACACCATGTATTCAGAGAATAAATCAGCGGGCAGGGGGGAGTATCTGCAGGCCATCGGACTCCGCAAGGAGCCGGGCTACGCTTCCCAGTGCGTGCAGTGCGGCAAGTGCGAGCAGCACTGCCCCCAGCATCTTCAGATCCGGGAGGAGCTTAAGAAGGCAGACAAGGCGCTGCGCCCGCTGCCGTACAGGATTGCCGCCGCTGCCGGAAGAAAATACCTGTACCGCAAGGCGCGAAAGCCGGGACAGGACGGCAGTACCGGGTGAGGCTTGTCCCGTGAAAAGCCTGCCGCGTATCCGGTCAGCACCTGCTGAGCAGATATGTCAGAAGATCCGGGCCGCGGCATTGACAAGCTCCGGGAAGCTGTGGATGGCCGGCACATCCGCCGCAACCTGCCCGAAACCATAGGCTGCGTGGATGAATTTGATTCCGGCGATCCGGCTGGCTTCATAATCGCCCTGAATGTCTCCCACATAGGCGGCGTCCTCTAACTGGTTGCGATCCGCAACCAGCCTGATGTTATCGCCCTTGGGCAGCTGGTTGTTGCCATAGCATTCGATGTCTTCAAAATATGGCTCGAACCCGTAATGTGCCAGGAAGGCTTCGATGTATCCCTGCTGGCAGTTGCTCACGATGAAGAGGGAGTAGCGCTTTTGAAGCTTTTTCCAGGTCTCCTCCAGGCCGTCGTACAGGATCCCTCCGTGCGCCAGAAGATATTCATTTTCCTTTTTGCAGCATATGTCCAGCATTTCCATCCGTGCCGTTTCATCCGTCACCTCCGGGAAAATGGCTGCGGCCAGCTTGTCCATGGTCAGGCCCATCACACTTTTGATCTCCTGGGCGGTGATTTGGCGGTGGCTGCCGTAGTGTTCTCTGAGAGCCTCCGTCCAGCTCTTCGCAACTGCCTCTGAGGAATCCCAGAGAGTTCCGTCCATATCGAATATGATCCCTGTCTTTTTCATAGTATTCTCCTCTGAATTTGTTTTATCTGATTTCATCCGCTCGGATGTCAATTCCATTCTAATAAAAAAACCATGTAAATGCAAGCGTGCCCGGAGCGAAAATCAACGATCCGTCCGGTATGTAACACATCCGCCAGATCGTAAGCTGCTGTGCGTAAGAGGTGCGAAAAATTTTTTTTAAAAAGTACTTGCAATTTCTGAATCAATGGTGTATACTAAAATAGTTGTTTGACAACAGCAACGGGGCGTGGCTCAGCTTGGTAGAGCGCTTGGTTCGGGACTAAGAGGTCGTGGGTTCGAATCCCGTCGCCCCGATGGATGAGAGAGTCTGAATGTAACAGTTCAGGCTCTTTTTTATAGATACGACAATAGAAAGCCAGCTTTCTATTGTCAATCCATTAGAAAATGTGGTATGATAGGCGTATGTGATGACGGATAAGATCGCAATGACATGCAGGTGTTTTATTCTTCCCGGTATGGGCGTTTCCGGACGGTCCGGCCGCAAGGGGGACGCGGTGGATGGATCAGGGGGAACGGACATGCCAGGCGGCTGACGTGGGGGGACGTGTCGGGGCTTTGGCAATACAGGGAACGCCTGCGCACAGAAAATGGAGGTGGTATGAATGAACGTGTTTACGACGGACAAGATTCGTAACGTGGTCCTTTTGGGACATGGGGGATGCGGCAAGACCTCTCTGGCCGAGGCGATGGCCTATCTGGCGGGCATGACCAAGCGGATGGGCAAGATCGACAGCGGGAATACGCTGAGTGATTTTGACAAGGAGGAGATTAAGCGCCAGTTTTCGATCAAGACGACGGTGCTTCCGATCCTGTGGGAGGATTACAAGATCAATGTGCTGGATACGCCCGGTTATTATGATTTCATCGGGGAAGTTGAGGAGGCCGTTTCGGTGGCAGACGCCGCGATCCTGGTGATATCCGGCAAGGCGGGTATTGAGACGGGCACGAAGCGCGCGTGGGAGCTGTGTGAGAAACGGAAGCTGCCCCGCATGGTGTTTGTGACGGACATGGATGTGGACAGCGCGAGCTACCGGCAGGTGGTGCAGGACCTGCAGGAGCTTTACGGGAAGAAGATCGCGCCGTTCCATCTACCGATCCGCGAGAACGGCGAGTTTGTCGGCTATGTCAATGTCATCCAGCAGAAGGCGAAGAAATGGAATGACAAGGGAACCGTGGATAAATTTGATGTGCCGGAGTATTCCTTTGAGAATCTTTCCATCTGCAGGGACGCGCTGCTGGAGGCGGTTGCGGAGACCAGCGAGGAGTATATGGAGCGGTATTTTGACGGCGACGAGTTCTCGGAGGACGAGATCAGGCAGGCACTGCGCGTCAGCGTCTATGACGGTTCCATTGTGCCCGTTCTGATGGGCTCCAATATTCTGGCCAGAGGCATCTATACGCTGATGGCGGACATTATCAAGTATTTTCCGAGTCCCGACCGGTGTAAGTGCGCCGGCATCAACACACAGACCAACGAGGTATTTGAGGCGGACTATCATTTCGCGAAGGCAAAATCCGCGTATATTTTCAAGACGATCGCTGATCCGTATATCGGCAAATATTCCCTGATCAAAGTCAACTCAGGCGTGCTCAAGGCGGACGATGTGCTGTATAACTACCACAGGGACGCGGACGAGAAGCTGGGCAAGCTCTATGTGCTCTGCGGCAATAAGGCGGAGGAGGTAAAGGAGCTTCACGCCGGCGATATCGGCGCGTTGGCGAAGCTTTCCGTCAGCCAGACGACAGATTCCCTGTCCACCCGCAAGATGCCGGTGGCGTACATCCGCGCTTCAATCTCCAAGCCCTATGTATATCTGCGCTATAAGGCGAAGAACAAGGGCGATGAGGACAAGATTTCCCAGGCGCTTGGCAAGATGCTGATGGAGGACCTGACGCTGCGCCATGAAAATGACAGCGAGAACGGGCAGACGCTGCTTTACGGCATCAGCAGGCAGCAGCTTGAGGTGGCAGTCAGCGTGCTGAAGGAGAAATATAAGGTGGAGATTGAGCTCATGCGTCCGAAGATCGCGTTCCGCGAGACGATCCGGAAGAAATCTGACACGGAATACAAGTATAAAAAGCAGTCCGGCGGACACGGGCAGTACGGCCATGTCAAGATGACCTTTGAGCCCTCCGGCGATCCGGACACCCCCTATGTATTCGAGCAGACAGTGGTGGGAGGCGCTGTGCCGAAGAACTATTTCCCGGCTGTGGAGAAGGGAATTGCCGAGGCGGTCAAGAGCGGTCCGCTTGCCGGATATCCGGTTATCGGCGTCAAGGCGGTGCTCTATGACGGCAGCTATCACACGGTGGATTCCTCGGAGCTGGCGTTTAAGGTGGCTGCGCAGCAGGCTTTCAAGAAGGGATTTATGGATGCTTCACCGGTTCTGCTGGAGCCTATCGCTTCCCTGAAGGTGGTAGCGCCGGAGAGCTATACCGGCGATATCATGGGCGACCTCAACAAGCACCGCGCCATGGTACTTGGCATGAATCCTGTGGAGAACGGAAATCAGGAGATTATGGCGGACATTCCGTACATGGAGCTTTACGAATACGATACGAGACTGTATTCGATGACCAGTGGCAGCGGAACCTTCTCTTATGAGTTCGCGAGATACACGCAGGCGCCGGATGATGTGGCACAGAAGGAAATTGAGGAGCACAAGAAGAAAGAACAGTGATACTGTGGTGGCAAAAGGCCGCTGGAAAGCAGGGAGGGATTAACCTTTTTTCGGCGGCCTTTTTTGGGTGGTCGGTGGCTGGTATGAGACGATGCGGGATTTGTATGATGGCAGGCATGAACGCAATTACTTTTCTGATGAAGAACAAGGTCGACCTGATCCTGCTTGACTATGAAAGAGATTCGGGAGGTATTGCAGCATCCGGATGATCCTGCGTACATACAGGCTGCCAGAGCCCAGACAAAGCTCTATGCGAAGGGCTATGACGATATTGAGGGCATTTACGCCGCACAGTGGGATACCTTTGTGCTGACGCATATCAATCCCAATTCGGTGGATAAGACTTTCCGGGACGCGGATGCCGCAAAGGAGCTGGAGAACATGATCCGCGACAGGGCGGATGTATTTTGCACGGGCATTGTTCTGGCTCCGGTGACCAAGAGGATGGTCATTCCCGTCTACGCGCCTGTATATGACGACGGCGACCATATGACGGGCTTCGTCGGAGGCGCTTTTTACACTGACGGGCTGGAACAGCGGTTAAATGCCATTTCCGATGAGAGCGGCATAGGAGGGAGCTATTCGTTGATCAACGCTGCCACGGGAATTTACATCTTTGATACCGATACCAACCTGGTTGGAACCGAGTGTAAGGACGCGGGTGAATTAGAGGCCATTTCTGTGCTGAGAGCCGGCAATGGCACAGGCGGCAGTTACAGCTATTCGAACGAAGATACGGTTGCCTGCTGTTACTATATGGCGGACCGGGACTGGGTGTTTATCGTCATGGATCTGCATTCCGCGCTGTTAGCCCAGAATGAGCAGATCTCTGAAAATCTGCAGATGTGGGAAGCAGAGGGGGATCGGCTGCTCAATATGTCGGAACAGGCAATGGCCGCGAACGCAGCAAAATCCGCGTTCCTTTCCAATATGTCCCACGAGATCCGCACTCCGATCAATGCCATTTTGGGCATGAATGAAATGATCTTCAGGGAGTGCGCGGACAATAATATCGTCGCCTATTCGGAAAGCATCAAGATCGCGGGGAGCACGCTCCACGGGGATGAGATCCGGATCAAACAGGTCATCACCAACATCCTGACCAATGCGGTCAAATACACCGAAAAGGGAAGGGTGACATTCCAGGTTACCTTTGAGACAGACCTGAAAAACTGCGGAGATCTGGACGCGTATATGCCGCTGCTCCGGGTATTTTATGAGAATCTGGATCACTTTGGCGAGGAGATTGAGAGCCTGTACAGGCAGGGCGACCTGAAAAATTACACCATTAAGGCGCACGCGCTTAAGAGTTCAGCCAGGCTGATCGGCGCGCTTGCTTACGGGGAAAAGGCGCAGCGCCTGGAAAACGCGGGAAAGAGCGGGGACACTGATCATATAGACGCGGAGCATGAGGCGTTTATGCAGGAATTGCGGAGCTTTCAGGAACCGCTGTCGAAGGTTCTGGAAAAGCCGGCGTCAGCAGAAATAATCGAGGCAGATGAGGAACTGATGGAGGCTGTATTGGACGAGATCAGGGATGCGGCAGAAAATATGGATACCGACCGCCTGGATGAGATTTTTTCTGAAATGAACGATTATCTCATACCGCAGGCGCAGGCCACCCTTTGGAAGGATATTCTTGAGGCGGCGTCAAGATATGATTATGAGGCGATTACGCGTATTTTGGAATAAAAGGTTATGAAATGGAATCGCGTCGCAAAATACGGCATTTGAGGAAGGGAGCAGGAAACGAATGGAGGCTTTGATCGAAGTTTCTGATATGTACAAGATTTATAATCCGGGCGAAAATGAGGTCAGGGCGCTCGACGGCATTGACCTGAAGGTCGAGCAGGGCGAGTTTGTGGCAATCATCGGGCAGTCAGGATCAGGCAAATCAACACTGATGAACATGCTGGGCTGCCTGGATGTACCCACGCAGGGAACCTATATCTTAAACGGCAGGGATGTCTCCCATCTGACGGACAACGAGCTGTCAGATGTGAGAAACCAATATATCGGATTTATTTTTCAGGGGTTTAACCTGATACCGAACCTGACGGCGCTGGAAAATGTGGAGCTGCCGCTGATCTACCGTCGGGTGGACAAAGCTACGAGAAGGAGGCTTGCGATGGAGGCGCTTCAAAGGGTCGGCCTGGAGCAGAGAATGAAGCATAAGCCATCGGAGATGTCGGGCGGACAGCAGCAGCGTGTGGCCATCGCGAGAGCCATCGCGGCGGCACCTCCCCTGATCCTCGCGGACGAGCCGACCGGCAACCTGGATTCCAGATCGACCAAGGACATCATGGCGATTCTCAACCAGTTAAATGAGCAGGGCAACACCATTGTGCTGATCACCCATGACGACGGCATTGCCGCAAACGCAAGGCGGGTGGTGAGGATTATGGACGGGAAGATCGAGGCGGATATCAAAAGAGAGATAAAGGATCCGGAGGCTGAATATTACATGACGGACGGCGGACCGGAAATGGAGGAAGAAGAGCTATGAAAAAGAAGAAAATATGGATTCCGATTGTGGTCATTGTGGCGCTGCTCGCAGTGGGCGGCGTGTTCGCGGTGAAGACGTTGCATAAGGTAAAGCAGGACATGCAGGAGGCGATGAATGAGCTGGCGGGAGGAAACGGCGAGCTGTTCACGGCAGAGAAACAGGATGTGGAGCAGACGATCACCACGTCCGGCAATATCATGGGGCTGGAGAGCGACGCCTATGTATCTCCTGTGACGGCCAAGGTCAAGGAGGTTCCGGTGGAATCCGGGCAGACGGTGAAGAAGGGCGACATTTTGCTGACCTATGACGAGTCCGAGCTGGGGGACAATCTGGAGCGGGTGGAGATTCAGGCCGAGACGGAGCGGGCGGCCGGTAACCAGAGCTATGAGGCTGTAAATGAAGCGGCCGGCAAGGTAAGCGCCGCGAAGAAGAAGTCTGAAACCCTGAAGGAGGAGATCAAAAAGCTGAAAAAGGAGGTGTCCTCCCTGCAGGAAGAGGCGGAGGAATACCAGGAGCAGCTGGAAGCGGCCACCGCGAAACAGGCACAGGTTCAGATCCCGGGCGTGACGCCGCAGTCCTCTGAGGAAGGCGCTTCACAGGAAGCAGGGGGGACAGAGACGGAAGACGGGGAGGAAGAAGACGGGGAAGAGGATCTTGATGAGATCAGGAAAGCCTATAAGAAGGTTTCCAACAAATTAAATGAGAAGTCTGCCAAGCTGGCAGAAAAGCAGTCCTCCCTTGCGGAGCAGCAGGCGATCATTTCCGCCAATCAGGATGTGAAGGTGTCGGCGAGCGCGCAGGCGCAGATCAACGCCTCCAACCGCCTCTCCCAGATGAATGTGCAGTCTGCGCAGGACAGCCTCGCTGCCGCGAAAGCCGGGCTTGTGGCGGAGCATGACGGGATTGTGGATACGGTCAATATCATGAAGGGAACCTACGCCAATGAGACCATGACGGTGATGACGGTGATCCGGTCTGACCGCTTAGGCGTGGAATTTGCGATCTCTAAGGACGATCTGGGATCCATCGCGGTGGGACAGAAGGCAAAGGTGGACGTGTCCGGCAGCATGTATGAGGGAACCGTGGAATTTATCAGCAGGATCGCGTCGAGTGACAGTCCCTACACGGCCGCGACAGGAAGCAGCGCGGGCGGCACCATCAAGGGGCGGATGCTGATCGACAATCCGGACGACAAGCTCTTTGTGGGTGTGTCCGCGAAGGTGTACATAGAGGTGGGAAAGGCAAAGCAGGCAATCGTCGTGCCCTTCCAGTCTGTCAATACGGATATTGACGGGGACTTCGTCCTGATCGTGAATGACGAGAACCTGATAGAGCGCAGGGACGTGAAGGTCGGATTGTTCTCTGACGAATACTGCCAGATCCTGGAGGGCGTTTCCGAAGGCGACAAGGTGATAAAGAGCGTCACAGTGGACATGAAGCCGGGAGACACATATACGCCGGCTGCCCAGCCGGGCGGATTCCCGATGGGAGCCGCAGCGGCGCAGTAAGGAGGAAACCATGACACAGATTGGTGAATATATTAAGATGGCCTTCAAAAATATATGGGGCAATAAGGGGCGGACACTGCTTACGATGCTGGGCATCATCATCGGCATTTCATCTGTCATCCTCGTGGTGTCTGTCGGCGGCGGCGCGACAGAACTGATCGCGGGTGAGCTGGGCGATCTGGGAAGCGGGCAGATCGTGTTCCAGGTGTTAAGGGACGAGGAAAAATATGTGCTGAACCGGGATGACCTGAACGCGGTGAAGGAGCTGGAGGGCGTGAAGGCTGTGACGAAGCAGGATATTTTCAGCGGCGGCTCCCTGTCCACCCGGAAGGATGATTTTTCCGTGGATGTCGCCGTCCTGGACGCGGACGGCTTTGCGTTTTTAGAGAAGGAATTTATGCTGGGAGGCCCCTTTACGGAAAAGGAAGCGCAGACCGGCAAGCCGGTCTGCGTGGTCTCAGATGAGGACGCCATGCGGATGTTTGGCTCCACAAATGTGGTAGGCATGGATCTCGAGGTGACGATATTTCAGCGGGATATGACGCTGACGATCTGCGGCGTGACAAAGACGGAAAAAAAGAGCACGATCGCGGCGCTGTACCAGGAGCCTGCAGTGCAGCTCATCATTCCGCCGCAGGCCATCACGCGCACGCTGGGCTTTGACGTGGACAGCGATATTGATATGTTTTATGTGCTGCGGGAGGATGACGCGGATGCGCTCGCACTCTGCAAGCGTGTGATCGAATGCCTGGAAACGCGCCATCACTGTGCCGGGGATGAGGCCTATATGTATATGAGCTTTGATGATATCATGTCGAAGGTCAATACCGTCATGAATCTGATCACCCTGTTTGTGGCTTTTGTGGCGTCTGTTTCCCTTCTGGTGGGCGGCATCGGCGTTATGAATATCATGCTGGTTTCCGTGACCGAGCGCACCCGGGAGATCGGAATCCGGAAGGCGCTGGGCGCGAGGACGGGCTCCATTACCGTCCAGTTTCTGGCAGAGTCCGGCTTTATTACTCTGATCGGCGGCGTCATCGGCATTATCCTCGGCATTGCGGGGGCGTGGGTGATTGCGTCCGTGATCAGTGCGTTGGTTCCGAATGTCAGCTTTTCCCCGGCGGTCAAGGCCACTACCATTCTGGCCGCGACGGCGTTTTCCTCCTTTGTGGGAATCTTTTTCGGAATTTATCCGGCCCGGAAGGCGGCGAAGCTCAGCCCGATCGAGGCGCTGAGGAGAAACTGATATTCAGGCCGGGAAATCAGAAAAAAGCTGCGCGCAGATAGTTCCTGCGCGCAGCTTTTTTCGCGGATCCGCCAGCTTCACCCGCTGCGTATCTGTTTAAGTATCTGCAAAACAGATACAGGGGATGATGCATATGCCAAACAGGGCGGCGTTTTGATTCCTGTATGATTATTT
This sequence comes from uncultured Clostridiaceae bacterium, assembly GCA_946185495.1. Classification (GTDB taxonomy): domain Bacteria; phylum Bacillota; class Clostridia; order Lachnospirales; family Lachnospiraceae; genus CAG-590. Next base: position 17,416 of record CAMHJT010000028.1, read on the forward strand.
CAAAAGATGAATCGAGCTAAGCAGCGGTATCGGCCGCTCTTCTTCGTTCAGCGCTCCGAGCAGGCTGATTACCCAGCATACTATGAGGAAGATCAGCAAGATCTGTCCAATACATGGAATTGCGCTCAGCAGACAAAATAAATATATTACCAGTGTCTGATTCAGGTAAAACAGCGCGCCGTCCTTGTCTCCGGTTAAATATGCGATCAGCCAGCCGATCAGAGTGATGTGAGCTACAATTGCGGTTGTCTTTGTGTCCATAGAATACTCCTTTCATATCGTTTGTACAAATTGTTGCTATTGTATCGAGAAAAGCTTCTGTTGTACATAGCTTGTAATTGTGACGGAATAACGCTCCGTATCCGGCGCTGTTCCGTTCATTCGGTTTATTATAGCATGAAATTTGGAAAATGCAACCTAGAACAAATGTTCATTTCATCTGTACTTTTACGTGGTTTTTTGATATACTGGAAACAAGTGGCGCCAAAAGGCAAGGGTTCGCTCCAGAGGGGCGAATAGGATAAAGACAGAATGGCAATGCCTATAGTATGGCGGGAAGGCAGGGCAGGCGCTGGAATCTGGCAGCGGCCGGATGCACAGGAAAGACAACTGGAAAAGGAGACGAGCATGAAGCAGTATATTACGATCAAGGGTGCCAGAGAGCACAATCTGAAAAACATAGACATTAAGATTCCGAGGGATGAGCTGGTGGTGCTGACCGGGCTTTCGGGCTCGGGCAAGTCCTCTCTCGCGTTTGACACAATTTACGCGGAGGGGCAGAGAAGGTATATGGAATCCCTGTCCTCCTATGCGAGGCAGTTTCTGGGCCAGGCGGAGAAGCCGGATGTGGATAAGATCGAGGGGCTGTCCCCGGCCATTTCCATTGACCAGAAGTCGACCAACCGCAATCCGAGGTCGACGGTGGGGACAGTGACGGAGATCTATGATTATTTCCGCCTGCTCTATGCGAGGATCGGAATCCCGCACTGCCCGAAGTGCGGCAGGGAGATTCGCAGGCAGACGGTGGACCAGATGGTGGATACGGTCATGGAGCTTCCGGAGGGCACGAAATTTCAGCTGCTGGCCCCGGTGGTGCGGGGACGAAAGGGGCGGCATGAAAAGGTGCTGGCGCAGGCGAAGCGGAGCGGGTATGTGCGGGTGCTGGTGGACGGCTCTGTATATGACCTGTCGGAGGAGATCGCGCTTGACAAGAATAAAAAGCATGATATTTCCGTGGTTGTTGACCGGCTTGTGGTGAAGCAGGGGATCGGGCGGCGGCTGAACGATTCGATCGAGGCGGCGCTGAAGCTGTCAGAGGGAAACCTTGTGGTGGACGTGATCGGCGGACAGCCCATCAATTTAAGCTCCAGCTTCTCCTGTCCGGACTGCGGGATCAGCATTGACGAGATCGAGCCCAGAAGCTTTTCCTTCAATAATCCCTTCGGCGCCTGCCCGACCTGCTACGGTCTGGGCTACAAGATGGAGTTTGACGTGGATCTGATGATTCCTGATCAGAGTGTTTCCATTGCGGACGGGGCGATCGTGGTGCTGGGCTGGCAGTCCTGCACGGATCCGAAATCCTATTCCCGCTCGATTTTGGACGCGCTGGCAAAGGAATACGGGTTTGACCTGACTACCCCGTTTAACGAGATGTCCGAGGAGGCAAGGCGGATCATTTTATATGGCACGGACGGGCATGAGGTGAAGGTGCATTATAAGAGCCAGAGAGGGGAGGGCGTCTATGACGTTGCGTTTGAGGGCCTGATCCGCAATGTGCAGAGGCGTTACAGGGAGGCATCCTCAGAGTCCATGAAGGAGGAATACGAGGGCTTTATGACCGTCACGCCCTGTGATGACTGCGGGGGGCAGAGATTGAAGCCGGAATCCCTGGCGGTGACAGTGGCGGATAAAAATATTTATGAGATCACACAGATGCCTGTGGATAAGCTTGTGGAGTTCATGGAGCGCATGGAGCTGACGGACCGTCAGCAGTTTATCGGCGGCGGCATCGTGCGGGAGATCAGGGCGCGGCTGCAGTTTCTTCTGGATGTGGGGCTCAATTATCTGGCGCTCTACCGTCCCACAGCCTCCCTTTCCGGCGGGGAGGCGCAGCGGATCCGGCTGGCGACACAGGTGGGCTCCGGTCTGGTGGGGGTTGCGTATATCCTGGACGAGCCGAGCATCGGGCTGCACCAGAGGGATAACGACAAGCTGATCGCGACGCTGAAGCATCTGCGGGATCTGGGAAATACGCTGATCGTCGTCGAACATGACGAGGATACGATGCTGGCGGCGGATCATATCGTGGACATAGGGCCGGGAGCGGGAGAGCATGGCGGGGAGGTCATCGCGCAGGGAACGGCAGCCCAGATCATGAAGAATAAAAAATCCATCACCGGCGCGTACCTTTCCGGCAGGATCCGGATTCCGGTGCCGGAGGAGAGAAAGGAGCCGGCAGGCTGGATCACAGTGCGCGGAGCCAGGCAGAACAACCTGAAAAATATCGACGTTGCGTTTCCGTTGGGCGTGCTGACCTGCGTCACGGGTGTGTCGGGATCGGGCAAGAGCTCGCTGGTCAATGAGATCCTGTACAAGCATCTGGCGAAATCCTTAAACCGCGCGAGGATCAAGGCCGGCGACCACAAGTCCATCGAGGGGCTTTACCAGCTCGATAAGGTCATCAATATCGACCAGTCTCCCATCGGGCGCACGCCGCGTTCCAATCCGGCGACCTATACCGGCGTGTTTGACCTGATCCGGGATCTGTTCGCGGGCACGAAGGACGCGAAGGCGAGGGGATACAAGAAGGGCAGGTTCTCCTTTAATGTTTCGGGCGGACGCTGCGAGGCCTGCAAGGGAGACGGCATTTTGAAGATCGAGATGCATTTTCTGCCGGATATTTATGTGCCCTGCGAGGTGTGCGGAGGCAAGCGCTACAACCGTGAGACACTGGAGGTGTTGTATAAGGGCAGGAGCATATTTGACGTGCTGGATATGACCGTGGACGAGGCATGTACCTTCTTTGAGAATGTGCCCTCTATTCTCCGCAAGATTGAGACGCTCCGGGAGGTAGGGCTTGGCTATATCCGCCTGGGACAGCCCTCCACGACGCTGTCCGGCGGCGAGGCGCAGCGCGTGAAGCTGGCGACGGAGCTGGCCAGAAGGAGTACAGGAAAGACGATCTATATCCTTGACGAGCCGACGACGGGGCTGCATTTTGCCGATGTGCACAAGCTTGTGGATATCCTGCGGAAGCTGTCGGAGGGCGGCAATACGGTGGTGGTCATCGAGCACAATCTGGAGGTGATCAAGACCGCGGATTATATCATTGACATCGGCCCGGAGGGCGGGGACGGTGGTGGAACGATTGTGACCACCGGAACGCCGGAGGAGGTCGCGCAATGTGAGAAGAGCTATACGGGACAGTATTTAAAGAAATATCTGGGAGGGAAGGCATGAAGGTTGTTCTGGCCGCGCTGAACGCGAAATATGTCCATTCCAACCTTGCGGTCTGCAGCCTGGAGGCGTTTGCCAGGGAGCGCTGGCGCAGGGAGTATGGGGAGGAGCTGCCCTTTGCGCTTGCTGTGAGGGAGTATACGATCAACCATAATCTGGACCGGATCCTGCAGTCGCTGTACCGTGAGGCGGTGGATCCGGCTTCGGGCGCAGGGACGGAGAAGACTGCGATATCACGCAATGCCCGCTTTGGGAGCTTGGTGAAAACGGTTTCGGGCGTGATGGCGGGGGAAAATGGTACGGTTTCATGTATGGAAGCAGGCAATGGTTCCATCGTCGCGTTTTCCTGCTACATCTGGAACAGGGCGGAGATCCTTTCGCTTGCCCGCGAGCTGAAAAAGGTCGCGCCCGGCATTTCCATCTGGCTCGGAGGACCGGAGGTCAGCTATGACAGCGCGAAGGTTCTGGAGGAATGCCCGTCTGTTGACGGGATCATGCAGGGCGAGGGAGAGGAGACCTTTTACGAGCTTGTGAAGGCCTTCGCGAACCGGGAATCCGTCATTGGCAGGAATGGAAACGGGCAGGACATAAGCGGGGGTGCTGCCGGGCCCGGAAGCGGAGACGAAACCGGAAGGGAAGAAGCCGGAAGCGGAGACGGAACCGGAGGGGAAGAGGCCGGAAGCGGAGACGGAACCGGAAGGGAAGAAGCCGGAAGCGGAGACGGAACCGGAAGGAAAGAGGCCGGAAGCGGGAATGGCGGCGGAGCGGGAAAGGCACAGGCGGGAGAAGGCGTAGTATTGCTGGCGAAGATCCGGGGAATCGTTTACAGGGCAGCCGATGGAAGCATCGTGGAGAATCCGCCCCGTCCCCTGCTGCCGCTGGACGCGCTGCCATTTATTTACAGCGACCTTTCAGGCTTTGCGAATAAGATCCTGTACTATGAGACCAGCCGGGGCTGCCCGTTTTCCTGCAGCTATTGTCTCTCTTCTATTGACAAAAGCGTGCGGTTCAGGAGCCTTTCACTGGTGAAGGAGGAGCTTTCCTTTTTCCTGCAAAACAGGGTGCGACAGGTCAAGTTCATTGACCGTACATTTAACTGCGACAGGCGGCGGGCGCTTGCGATCTGGAGCTTTGTACAGGAGTATGACAACGGGGTGACCAATTTTCACTTTGAGATTGCGGCAGACCTGATCGGGGAGGAGGAGCTTGCGGTTTTTTCCAAAATGCGGCCTGGGCTGATCCAGCTTGAGATCGGGCTGCAGACCACCAATCCGGAGTCGATCCGCGAGATCCGGCGCGTGATGGACATCGAAAAGCTTAAGAGGAATATGCTGGCAGTGCGGAGGATGGGCAATATCCACCAGCACCTTGACCTGATCGCGGGGCTTCCCTTTGAGGATTACGCGTCTTTCGTGGAATCCTTCAACGCTGCCTGCACCATGCGGCCGAACCAGCTCCAGCTAGGCTTTTTGAAGGTGCTGAAGGGCTCCTATATGGAGAAGATGGCAGAGGAATACGGCCTGGTTTACCGGGGGGAACAGCCCTACGAGGTGCTCTCCACCAGATGGATCTCTTACGGGGAGCTGTTAAAGCTCAAGCAGGTGGAGGAGATGGTGGAGGCCTATTACAACAGTGACCAGTTTGAGCATGTGCTGCCGTATATGGAGCAATTTTTTGAGACGCCCTTTGCCATGTATGAATGCCTGGGGGCATATTACGAAGCGCACGGGCTTTCAGAGATCGGCTGCAGGCGGGAGGCGAGATATGAGGCTCTCAGGGAATGCTTTCTGGAGCATTTGCGTGGAATGGCGCAAATGGAAGAAGAACCGGTCTCCGGAATGCGGGGCGGGGCTGATATGCGAGTCTTTGACAGCCTGCTGACCTTCGATTATTATTTACGGGAAAACGCGAAGTCCAGGCCGTCATGGAGGCAGGAAGCGCTGATCGGGAAGGAGGAATATGTCCGTTTCTTCCGGTCGGGCGGGACGGAGGAGCTGCCGCTTGGGGGAGAAGGTTACGATTCCAGGGCAGCGGCGCGCGGAATGCATATCGAGCCGGTCGCGGCAGAAGCAGCCGGGTGGATCATGGGCAGCGGGACGGGGAGAACGCCGGAACAGACAGGCGGAGATGCCGCGGCAGTTCCGGGCGGCAAATGTGACAGGATGAACGGGAAAGGTGGCAGAGCAGATCGCTGTGCGGAGAAAGCTTTAGCAGGGACGGCTGATAGAGACAAAACCAGAGTGGGTAAAAGCGTTGCAGGGAAAGCCGTTGCAGAGAAAGCAGAAGAGGCACAGCTTTACGCGGTATTTGATTATGAACAGAGAAATGCGCTGACGGGGGACGCGGCATTTACATTGATCTCGCATCTGTGAGGAAAATAATGTGCATGGCAGGCGCCGCAGGATGCAATTGACATAGTCAATATTATACTTGTCAGATGATACGTATAGTGGTACAATAATTAAAGTTGCTGTAGTTTCTAAATGCAGCACTGTTTTTTTGGTTACAAAGAGACTGGTACAACGCCTGCGGGATCACTGGATCAGACGCGGACTTGATATCAGGCAGCAAGAGGAGAAGATTGGGGGATGGTAACATTGAAAAAGGAAACAACGGGATTTTTTGGAAGCATGAAGACGAAGCTGATCTTCAGCATGGCCGCGATCTGTGTGATACCACTGGTGATCGCGCTGGTGATCAGTTTTACGGGCTCCATGGGCGTAGCGAGGAAAAACGCGGAGCAGCTGAACCTGAAGCAGGCGCAGTATGTGGAGAATGATTTTCAGGGGAATCTGAACGCGAATTTCAGGGCGATGGAACAGGTGGCGTCGGCAATCTCCACGAAGGAATTTGTCAAGGCGCCGACTAACGCGGCGAAGCTGGACGACATGGTGGCGCAGCTTCAGGACGTGGACGCGAAGTTTGATGATGGCAATTCAACGGTCATCACCGGCATGGACGGAGAGAATATCGCGCGTTCCAAGGGCGATTTTGTCAACATCGCGGAGCGTGAGTATTTCAAGCAGGCGTCGAAGGGGAAGCATTTCCTGTCAGAGATGTCCATCAGCAAGACTACTGGGGCGAGGATCATTGTTCCGGCAATTCCGGTGCTGGACGAAGACGGCAGCACGGTGATCGCTGTACTGACGCGTAACTACAATGTGGATTACCTGCATGACACGCTGGCTGACGAGGCCTCCAAGGGTCAGTCGATCAGCATTCTGGAAAAGGACGGGACGGTCGTCGCAACCTCCGCCCAGGAGCTGGGACCGGAGGATGAACTGGATGAGAGCGATAGCAAAGCGTTCCGGATGGCGGAGAATGATGAGGAATCCGGCAGCTTTGAGGAGGTGCGGGATGGGAAAAAATATATCACCTCTTTTGTGAGGGAGCCGGTTACGGGCTGGACGATCGTGGTGTCCACACAGTATGATGTGATCATGAAGGATTCCAACAGGTTCGCCCTGGCGGTGGCAGGAGTCGGAGCCATTCTGGCGGTTTTGGCGGTTATCATCGCAGTATTGCTCGGCAACGCGATCAACAGGCCGATCCAGGCGATCGATGAGTCCCTGGAGCTGTTGGCAGGCGGTGAATTCAAGGATATTGAAAAGGGCGGAGACCGGAAGGATGAATTTGGCGCAATGATCCGGAACACCAACGCGGTGATCGACAAGCTGCGGGATATCGTGGCCGCGATCCGGAATACAGCGAATGACCTGGAGAATGATTCCAATGACGTGGCAAGTACCGCGTCAGAAATATCGGAATCCATGGACGGTATTTCAAGATCCGTGCAGGAGATTGCGGCAGGCGCCGCGCAGCAGGCGGATGAGATTCAGGAGGCGACCGTGAATATCCAGGTGATTTCCGGCAATATTGAGGGCGTGACGGATGACGCCGACGGCCTGGCGAAGACGGCGGAGAACATGCATTCCAATTCACAGAGCTCTGCGGAGGAGCTTCAGGATCTTGAAAAATCCTCGTTGCAGATGGCGAAGGCCATTGAGCGGATCACCAGCGTGATCCGTGCTACCAATGAGGCGGTGGATAATATTTCTGAAAAGGTTGTGGCTATCGATTCCATTGCCGCGCAGACCAGCCTGCTCGCGCTGAACGCGGCGATCGAGGCGGCGAGAGCCGGAGAAGCAGGAAGAGGCTTTGCTGTGGTGGCGGAGGAGATCGGCAATCTGGCTACGGAGTCCGCGAGTTCGGCAAATGAGATCAAGGACGAGATGTCCCGGCTTTTGCTGCAGGCCCAGGAGGCAGTTGAGGTGGCAGACGCTGTGGCGAAGACCAATAAGCAGCAGCATGAGTCCATTGGCAATACGGTGGAAAGCATTCAGCATTTGATCCGGGGAATCCAGATGACAGTGGAGGGCGTGGATCATATCAATACCAATGCGGTGGCCTGCAATGATTCAAAGGTGGTGGTGGTGGACGCCATGACCAATATTTCCGCGATTTCCGAAGAGAATGCGGCAAGCACGGAGCACACATCCTCGACCATGGAGGGAATGAGCCAAACTGTGGCAACGCTGGCAAAGGAGGCTTCCTCGCTGAAGGAGCATGCGGATGTGCTTTTGCAGGAGATGGAATTTTTTCACTGCTAAGGAACAGGAGTCATTCAGCCCATGCGGACATGTTCCTGCATGAAATGGAATATGTGTAAAAGAATTGTCAGAAAGTGGGCGCAAGTTTTTTTCGAAGAGAGGGTACCGTGTTGTGCGTCCATGTAGGACGCTATAGATAATGGGTGGAAACCCCATACGGAAAGGACTAACCAATCCACCGTTAACGAGTCTTGGAGCCGAAGCGGTAACGATAGGTTTAAGCGTAGACAGTTAGGCAATAGGGACGGCTATAGAGCGCCGAAATACCCAATTCGCAGGGCGATGCTGTTACACGGGCAGAAGCCAACATATACAACACCGTTTTGGTGAGGTGTTGCATACTGCGGCGGCGTCGGGGAGAACCGTTCATGTTGCACAATTATATAGCGTTGAATGGAGAGAGCCTGTAAGCTCCATATCAGCCCTGTGATAGTGTGTGGGGGAGATAATGTATAAGTGGTATGCCAAAGCGACCAGAAAAGGAGCGAGGCAAAAAGCTTGCAGGCAGTCGGATGGCCGAATAGTACCGTTGAAGATGCGAAGTCTGTAAGGTATAAGCATTGGAGGGAAG
>CAMHJT010000029.1 GCA_946185495.1 uncultured Clostridiaceae bacterium
TCATTTCCTCTATAAGAAAATTTCTTGAATATTTGTTTTTTTCCTAAATCATCCACTGTATAAACGGTCTTATTCTTTCCAATCTTTTCCCCATCCCGCACATAATAACTGACATAGCCTGATCGCACAGCGTCCACAAGCTTCTCTTCACGGGCGATCAACGCTGTGGTATGGATATTGGTATCAATATAGCTGTTTTGAACCTCATAGATAGACATTGTTACATGTCGCAGCGAGATGATAACCCGGATAGACAGATATAATGCTATGACAAAAAAAACGATGGTTCCAATATTAATCCGAAATGGATCCAGCGATTCCGGATTTATCTTTTTTTTCAACTTCTAACACCTCCAAAATTGAAGCAATTCTTAAATCTACATCTTTACATTCTATCATTTTTTTTGTCTGGTTACAACATAAATGAATAATTTTTATCCTTCCGGTTCAAACTAACAGTATTCAAAAAGCATACAACCATGTATGCGGGAAGGAGTAAAAAATGAAAACATTAGATTACACAGTGTTGACCTTTGTTGTTATTGGCGCAATCAATTGGGGACTCATTGGCTTTTTTGACTTTGATCTTGTCAGCACATTATTTGGCCAGATGTCAATGCTAACCAGAATCATCTATGCGATTGTAGGAATTGGCGGGTTATATGCAATTTCCTATTACGGACGCATGAAAAGTGAGATTTAACAATCAAGTCAGGCTTGAGTCTGAAAAGCTCATGCGTATTGCATAGGGTGCGGTACAAGCCTCTGTGCACGGAAAGGCGGATGTGGTTAAGATAAGCTTCCACATCCGCCTTTTTCAAAGCATTCCTGTTGAAACTGATATCAGTCAGAGGGAGATAGACACCATGTCATTCAGGTAGGATGAAAGCGCTTCTCTCGGCTGGGACAAGCCAATGACAAAATCAATGTCAAACTGATCGGAGATTTCAGAGATCTGCCTGATCAGCTCCTCGGCAGCCTTCAGATCGCCGGCGCCGGACAGGGCTGTAAAATTGTCCATAAAAATGCGGTCAATGTCAGGATTTTGAGAGATGATCCCGTACAAAAAACCTATCAGCATATCTGCGGTACGGATCCTATACTCGGAAATATTGACGAGACGAACCAGCTCATCAAGCTCATCCGCATGCTTGCTATTGATATCCAGGTAAAGGATATGGGCTCCTGTCATCCTGCTGTCTTTGCCGGCCTTTGCCATCAGCATTTTTGTCTTGCCGGTTCCTTTTTCGCCAGTGATCAATTCTATCATATAATCGCCTCCCCGGTTAATATATTTGCTTCAGCATATCTTCTACATTCTGGTATAGCGCCTCGCGGTCCTTTGCGTTGGAAACCAGACAGATATATTTCTCATCAGTTGTATCAGATACAAACTCCAGAATAATACAATTGCCAGCCTTCTCAGTTGTTCCGGTTTTCCATCCGGTGATATGAAAGCCTGTCGGCATATCAAAGGATTTTGAAAGAAATCCATTGGTGGAATGCAGCTCTATTTCAATTTTTTCATCCTCACGGTGCATGGTGAGCACATAAGTACTGTTGGCGTCGATCTGAACCAGTGTATCCTTGGTCAGAAATTCCTGAAAAATAAGGTAAAGATCATACGGCGTCGTATAATGGCTGTTGTCGTGGAGTCCGTGCGGGTTTACAAAATGGGTATTTGTCGCTCCTAATTGAACAGCCTTTGTGTTCATACGTTCTACGAAGCTCTTCACGGAGTTCGCAACATATCGGGCCAAAACAACAGCACAGTCATTAAAGGATGAGATCAACAGTCCGTGCAGCAGCTCGTCAACTGTGATATAATCTCCGGGCTTTAAGCCCATCACCAATACATTTTCCTCGTTAAACTCGATTTCCTTACGGACGACTACAGTGTCCTGAAGGGAGATCTCTCCTGCTTCCACAGCCTCCATCACGACAATGGCTGTCATGATCTTGGTCATGCTTGCGGGATAAATCTTCTTATGCGGATTAACCGCTGATACAACGGTGTTTCTGGTTTTATTAACCAACAATCCAGCCTCAAATTCATAACTTGAATCATCATAAATAAAGGCATCATATGGAATGACGACGTTTTCTGCTGAAAGCCCTTTGGGACGGACAATCGGAAGATTGTCGGCTGACTGGATATGCAGCTTTCGTCCTCTATCATAGGTCTGCGTGCTACATCCACACGTAGAACCAAGCAGTATGCACAGCAGAATGATCCATATCCTGTTGTATCGGTGTAGTCTATTTGAACATTTCACGCCAATCCAGATCTCCTCGCTCCAGGGCCTTCACAAGCAGTTCAGCTGTGGCCAGATTCGTTGCAAGCGGAATATTGTGCATATCGCATAATGTAAAGATATTGTTGATATCCGGTTCATGCGACTTTGGTGTCTGCGGATCCCTCAAAAAAATCACCATATCTATATCATTGTGTTCAATCTCTGAACCGAGCTGCTGTACCCCGCCCAGATGACCGGCAAGATATTTATGAACGGTCAGATTGGTAACCTCTTCGATCAGCCGTCCTGTAGTGCCGGTTGCATAGAGATCGTGCCTGCTCAATATTCCCCTGTACGCGATGCAGAAATTCTGCATCAGTTTTTTCTTTGCATCATGTGCAATCAACCCAATATTCATGTAAACCCCTCCATACTTCGACTGTTTCCAAACAGGCTTCCAATTACGGCAATATCCCATTCTACTGCCGCAGCCTCAGGCTTCTAATACTTTCTGCGTTGTAATGAAATATTCAGCACCATTCCAATCGCGGCACAGGAACTTACCAGCGATGACAACCCGTAACTGATAAAGGGTAACGGTATTCCTGTATTGGGCAGCAAGGCTGTTGCCACGCCGATATTGATAAAAGTCTGAAATCCGATCAGAACGGCTGCCCCTGTAGCGATGAACATCCCCATGTCATCGCTTGCTTTTCTTGCAGCTCTTATACATTGTACCACAATTAACCCCAAAATGACAATGATTATTATGCTTCCTAAGAAGCCAAGTTCTTCTCCTACTACGGAAAAAATAAAGTCTGTCTGCTGCTCAGAGATCAGGTTGGCATCCTTTACCGTAGCAAGCGTGGAATTGTTGAGTCCTTTTCCGAACAGCTGCCCTGACCCGATCGCCATGACGGAATTGTCTGTCTGATATCTGGTGGTAGAGGCATAATCCTCCGGATACAAAAAAGCAAGTATTCGCCCGATCTGGTAATTGTTTTTAAATGGCGGATTGGGCAGTTTGATATACCAGAAAAAGCTGCCGATCAACGGAATGGCACACAATAATCCAACGCCGATAAGCTTGTAGCTCAGTCCGGCAACAAAGAGCATGGAGAACAGGATCACAAACAGGTCGATGGTTGTGGACAGATCCGGTTCCTTTACGATCATCGCCAGAGGAATAGCACACAGCAGGGCGTAGCCGGCAAGGGTTTTCACTGTGTTGATCGTCTCCATATGATCCGCAAGATAATCCGCTGCGCAGATGATCATAAATATTTTCGCAAACTCGGATGGCTGGATCGTGATCAGATCAGGGGATCCCAGCCATCTTGTAGCACCGTTAACATTGGTTCCGGCTACCAGAACAGCCAGCAGGAGTACCAGATTGATTCCGTAAAGGATCCAATGAAATTTGCGGATGAATTTATAATTGATCAATGACAGTACCACTAATCCGGCCAGGCAGATTACAAGGCCGATGCATTGCTTTTTCAGGTAGCTGCTGTCCGCGCTGTTGATCATGACTGTGCCAAACACACAGGCGATGATCACAAGCAGCAGAAGTTTGAAATTATAATTTCGGATATGATAAGCTTTCAGCATAATACTTATTTAACAGGCTTTGCCTTTTGCTTTAAATCTCTGATCGGAATATTGGCATACAGCGCGGGAACTGTTCCATTTCCTCCCTCAGATTCTGTCTGAGTGATCTGGATATCAAGTCCGCTGGCATCGATCTCCATGTACCTTGATATCACCTCAATTATATCATTTTTAATCTGTTCCATCACATCTGGAGAGCAATTCGCACGATCGGAAACGAGCAGAAGCTTTAACCGGTCCTTTGCGTAATCTCCGGAGGTTTTCTTTTTGTTGAATAAATCTAATAAACCCATAATACACCCTCTCCAATCTCATTAGTTCGACTTTTTGAATATTTTAGAAAGCTTTTTTAAGAAGCCGGAGTCATTCAGGTCCAGATATTCCACTTCTTCCCCCAATACTCTTCGGCAGATGTTGAAGTATGCTCTGCCGGCAAGTGAATTATCTCCCACGAGAGGCTGTCCCTGATTGGTGGAAATGACGATATTCTCATCATCCGGTACCGCGCCGATCAGGTCAATGGCTAAAATCTCTACTACATCTTCGATTGACATCATTTCTCCGCGTTTTACCATGTCCATGCGGATCCGGTTGACAATGAGATCTATCTTTTTGATCTCGTTGGCCTCCAGCAGGCCAATGATCCGGTCAGCGTCACGAATCGCGGAAACCTCCGGTGTTGTAACGATTAACGCTCTGTCAGCGGCAGCAATGGCATTTTTAAATCCCTGCTCAATGCCGGCAGGGCAATCCAGCAGTATATAGTCAAATTCATTTTTTAATTCCTCTACCAGCTTCTTCATCTGCTCCGGTGTCACTGAAGTTTTATCCTTTGTCTGGGCTGAGGGGAGCAGGAACAGGTTCGGGTAGGTCTTGTCCTTGATCAGGGCCTGCTTGTAGCGGCAGTTGCCCTCCACCACATCCACCAGATTGTAGACAATCCGGTTCTCAAGTCCCATTACGACGTCCAGATTTCTCAGTCCGATATCTGTATCGATCAGCACAACCTTCTTATTCAACTTTGCCAGTCCTGTACCAACATTTGCTGTCGTGGTAGTCTTTCCAACTCCGCCCTTGCCGGAGGTAATGACGATCACCTCGCTTTTCCTCCTCACAGGGATGGTCTTGGGCTTTTCGGTTTCTGTTTTTACAGCAGGTTTTTCCTGGCTGGTTTTTTCGGATGATTTTGTGATCTCTTCACTCATGTTTTATCCTCCACATTGCATTAAAAATTGATATCTTGAATTGCTGATTTGGAGACAGCTTCAATACAGATCTGCTCCTCCACTATGGTTGCAATCATAGCTTCTTTTTTAGCTTTTCTTAATGGCCTCGAATCAGAGCTGCGCGCAAGTATGTCAGCAATCTGGATCTGGATCGGATCCATGGAGAGCGCCATGACAAACGCGTTGTGATTGCCGTTTGAACCAGCGATCACGCTGCCCTTTAAGGCACCAAGTATGACGATATTGCCTCCAGCGATCACCTTGGCACCGGGATTGACATCACCAATGATCACAAGGGATTCCTTTGTCTCCAGAGACTGTCCGGAACGCAATGTTCCCTTATAGAACAAACCGTTATGGTCAGATGATTCCTTCGGTGCGGGCTGTGCCGGAATGACATGCTCCGGAGCAGGTCCGGGTTCGTCTGATCCGGAAGGGCTGTCTGGCTTAGCCTGCTCAACCGGCTTTGACGCATCATCGGATCCAACCTTTCCGGCTTCCTCTTTCTTTGCTGCCTGAGTATCTGTATCAGCAGTTTTTTCTGTATCAGTTTTTTCAACAGCTTTCCGGAATCTGTCCTCAGTTGCGCGGTCAGAATCCAATACATATTGGATATTCAGCCGGGAGTTCTCCCTGATCACAGTGAGAAGCTGATCCAGCTCCTCGTTGGAGAGGCTTCTTCCCTCAAAACTGACGGCCATCTGTTTGTTGCTGTCAAAAAAGCTTTCGGCATTTTCCAGCCTGCGCTTTAACTCCTCTTTCAACTCGGGAAATTTCGCTTTCTGATCGAGCACAATGGATATGCCGTATCGGTTTCCCTTGATGATGACTGTATTCTTCATAAAAACACCTCAACCTAATATATACCAAAATCAACGATTCTGCAAGCAAAAGTCAATTTTTTAATCCGCCATGTTAACATTTCCGGTCACCCATACATTCTGAAGCTTGTCAGGATCAAAATAATATGCATAGATAAAACCGGCCAGCTCCTCGGCATTACCAGAGGAATATCCGTATGGAATGACGGATGTGACTGAAATCTGCGGATTCACAAAGGGCGCGTAGGACACAAACAGCGCATGCGCGGGGCGGAGCAGGTTTTCCTCTGCAGTTCCGGTCTTTCCGGCAACATCAACCTTGATCTTATTGATCAGCATGTTGGAATCTGTGTGGTTCTTCACAACCCTTCGCATGCCGTTATGAACGGTTGTCCAAAGTTTTTTATCTATTTCAACCTTGCCGTGAACGGAATGGGCATTCTTGTATGTGGTCTTGCCCTCAATATCGCGGATCTCCTTGATCAGGCTCAGATCATAGCAGGTTCCACTGTTTGCAACGGTTGTCACATATCTGGAAAGCTGCGTTGGCGTAAAGGAATTGGTTCCCTGCCCGATAGCGCTTCGTACTACCGTCTTGTCTGATATTTTTGGAGCAATCTCGTCCAGCTCGATGCCGGAATTACAGTCAAGACCGAACATGGAGGCATATTTCTCAAGCTTTGGAAGTCCTTCGGCATCAGAAAAATGATCCTCGCCGCCGCCCAGGCGGTAGCCGACTTCATAAAAGAAATAGTTGCAGGAGACCTCCAGGGCTTCCTCAATGCCGATCGTTCCATGATTGCCGGGAGCAATCCAACACTTGGCCGGTGTATTATCCTTGGTAAATGTTCCTTCATCCTTGATTTCTGTGTCGAGGTCAATGGCGCCCTCTTCTACGCCGGCGATAGTTGTCAGCATTTTATAAGTGGATCCGGGAGCGGTTCTCTGCTGGGTAGCCCTGTTATACAGGGGGTTTGTCTTGTCATTCAGTAGCATGGTGTAGTAAGCCGCATCCACGGAGTTGGTCAGCCGGTTATTGTCATGGCTGGGATAACTCACCATTGCGAGAATTTCACCGTTATGAACGTCTGTGACCACAACAGAGCCTTCGCATGGATCCAGCGCCAGTTGGGCGGGCGTAATCTCAAGATTGTATATTTTTTTGCGGATAAATTTATAGGCAGACAGCTTGCCGGAATTATATTCCTCATAATCACTGTCCGTCTTCTGATCCAGCACATGCTGTTCAAACAAAATGCGGACGATCTGGTCTCCGCTTACGATTTCCGACCGGATCATGTATTTCAGAATCAGCTTGTCAAAGGACACATCATCAGCCAGATATTTTTCCAGATAGTCACACAGCGCCTCATACACCTCCTGCGAGTCATAGTAATCGCTGGTCAGTTCAAAGGATGAAATATCGATCGCACCCTGGTTGATCGCGTATTTCAAAAACGCGCCAAGCGAGATTTCTTCCGCAAGGTAGGTTTTATAAGTTTCATCTGTACTCTCTATTTTTTTGGAATTGTATATCTCATTTTTGGACAGCAGGGAATAGATATAATCCATATAAGCCCGGTACTCATCATCCAGCTCACTAAGCGGCGTTTCCGTCTGGTTCAGTGTATCCCGGATGCCCGTTAACACAGCCTGCCTGGTCTCTGTCAGCGCCTGCTGTACCTCTGCCTCGCAGCTTCCAGCGTCATCCGAGGATAAATGCGTGATGTCGAGGGCACTGTTGTCAAACAGGGCGTAATAAACATCCGTGATTGGTATCCGTTTATCATGCTCTTTATCCTTTTCGACCTTCTGGTCCGTAATGTTGGCCAGCAAAACGGCAGCTATTTCTTTCTCAAGTGTATCAAAACAATATTTTTGCAGGTCGGATTCGATGGTAAGATACAGATCCTGGCCGGCAACGGATTCTTCTTCTTTGGTTTTCTCTATAATTTTGCCGAGATTGTCAACATAGATTTCCTGAATTCCGTTTTTTCCCCGAAGCACACTCTCGTATTTTTGCTCCAGACCGGTTTTTCCGATCATGTCGTTGCTGCTGTACTTGTTCTTCTCGGACAGATTCTCGTTGTAGGCTTCCATTTCCTTCGGGGATATAGCGCCGATGTAACCTATAATATGCGCGAAATACTGGGCATCATTGTAGACCCGGATGGAATCCACAACCACATTGATCCCCAAAAGATCGCTGCTGCACTCATTCAGCTCAGCGACGCTTTTATCGCTGATATCCATGGCGATCGTTACGGAGATATACTGCTGAAACCGGTTAAGCCACAGCGCGTACCGGACATTCATAATTTTTAACGCTTCTTCCAGGCTGTACTGGTCTGAGATACTAAACATATTTTTTGCAGCAAAATAGTCAAAGATATCCCTGGCCGTTGCCTCCCTCTGTTCTTTTGTGAGTTCCTTCGAGGAGGCTTTGCCGTACACATCGGCGAGAAAACGCAGGCGTTCCGCGTCAGAGGTGGCGGTAAATTGAAGAACTCCGTCCTTGAGCCGAAGGGGAAGGGACTGCTTTACCTGGTCGCCGTTTTTTTCAAGAATCCGGATAGTCTTTGCAACGATCGCGTTTTTGACTTCGTTTTCGCTGGTGTGGTTTTCTGTGGCAACGTCCGATAGCTGATTGCTGTTCTCGAAGGTGACAGAGTATGCGAGCTGGTTGTAGGCTAAGAGCTTGCCGTTGCGGTCATAGATGTTTCCTCTTGCTGCTTCCACGGTCAGCGTTTTTTTTGATTTGTAGGTGAAATTGTTGAGATGATCTTCTCCTTCAACGATCTGAAGCTTGAACAGCCGACCTACAAGCAGGCAGAAAAGAACAAACAAAACCATCGTCACAACAAACAGGCGATGCGTTACATATTCAATTATATATTCCTTGATAGCCTGCAGCAGCTCTTTTATCATGTTACTTCGCCTCTTTCACTTTTTTAAGGTGCAGGTTGATACGCACCAGGATCTTGTAAAAAAACAATGTGATCAGAATGGTATATATCATCTCCGGCAGTATGATCTGCGAGAGATAATCTCCAAACTGCAGCCGGTTCCTGAACAGAAAGAAAAAAACATAGACTATCACATTGTAAAGAAAATCATTTAATGTGATCATCATCATGGGAAGCAGCACATCCTCCACATAGTAAATCCTGTGAAAAAAACCGTTCGCGTATCCCATGGTCATGTAGATCATGGCGTACGGACCAAGCACAGATCCAAAAAATATATCTATGATCAGGCCCGAAAAGAATCCTACCAGCATACCTTCTGTTCTTCCACGCATCAGTCCAAAGGACATGGTGACGATCAACAGCAGGTTTGGCACCACACAGGACAGCTCCAGAAAATGAAATACAGTTGTCTGGAGCAGGAAACAGATGACAATGATCACGCCGATTGTAATGCATCTCTTCATAGGTTATTCTCCCTGCTCATCATGATCTGCGGTTTCGCCGGAATCAGCATCATCTGCGCCTGCTCCGTCTTCCGCGTCGTTTTCCTGAAAGTCCCTGTCATCGCCGCCGGTTTCATCTAGATCCCTGTCCTCATTGCCGGTTTCACCGGAATCCGTATTCCTGATTCGGGAACCTGTGTCGGCATCATCGTTTCCGTTGGAATCTGTATTCCCGTTTGCGGCATTCCCGTCTGTCCCATTTCCATCCGCGGCGCTGGATTCACCACCGTCATTGGAGAAGGGCGGTTCCTCAAGAGAACTGCGGTCGGCAGATTCTGTCTCAGAGTCCTGTTTTGCGTCTCCTTCCGAGGTTTTGTCCTGTTGTGTTCCGGAGGATACTTTGGAACCGGTGATGTTGTCATAAATATTTTTATTGACAGAATCTGTCTTGTAATGTGCCTTCAGATCCAAAACGACAAGCACCTCCTGAAGATTATGAAAATCGACTACAGGCAGGCATTTCGCAGATTTTGTGAGGTTATTGGCATCCATGGTTATGTCGCTGATATAACCGATCAACAGGCCGGGCAGAAACTTATTGCTGACATGGGAGGTCACAAGCTCCGCGCCCTCCTCGACCTCTTCCAGCTTATTGATATAGCCGACATTGATATAGCCATTCTTAATAGAAGAAAGATTTCCGGATACTGTACAAAGGATACCGGTGCCGACAACGCTTGCGCTGACCTGGCTGTTGTCATCGATGATGGAACGAACCTTGGCATAGGTATCGCCAACCTCTGTCACTATGCCAGCAAGCCCGCCATCCGCGAGAATGTTGCAGCCCACCTGTACTCCGTCCTCTGAACCTTTATCAATCAGGAAGGTGTAGAACCAGTTGGAGGAATCCGTAGCGATCACTCTTGCTCCGATCGTGGAATAGTCTACATACTGCTCCTTCAGGGAGAGCAGTGACTGGAGACGTTTCAATTCTACGCTCTCCTGTTCGTAAATCTTGATCCTGGCCTTTGCCTCATCCAGCTTGGCATTCAATTCCTTGTTATCGTTGAGCAGGGCATCCATCTGCTTCTGGTTGGTAACCCTGTTGTAGATAACAGTACCGGCGCCGTTGATTCCCGACTGCATGGGAATTACCACAGCGCCTGTAATATTTTTCAGAAATACAAAACGGTTTTCCAATATTACAGAAATAGATAGCAGCAGAAAACATACCACCGAGAGAAACAGATATATATATTTTGGAGGAATCACCTTTTTGTCATGAAAATTCATCACTGCACCACCCTCTGACTATCATCTCGCGATTGCCGTATACGCATAAACCCAATATGTTGCCGATTCAGAATATTCGTCTAAAGACCGTTCTGTCCCGCTTTCTGTCGGCTCAAAAATATCGATACATCGGGAGCACAATCAGCGTAAAGTACATTTTATCACATCTTCCTTAATCTTACAAGCAGATTAAATGTTTTTCTTCCAGACGGGACAGAGATTTCAGGATGCCAAGCTTGGCGTGATGGTACGACAGGCCGCCCTGAAAGTAGACCGTATAGGGTTCATGCATGGGAGCGTCAGCTGAAAGCTCAATCGAGGCTCCTGAAATAAACGCGCCCGCAGCCATGATGACGTCACAGTCATAGCCGGGCATCGGCCAGGGCGTCGGAGTCACGAAGGAGTCAACCGGAGCGGCGTACTGGATTCCCTCACAGAAGGCGATCACTTTTTCCGGATCTTTAAATGTGACAGCCTGAATGATGTCATGCCGGGACTCCCTGGCGTCGGGCACACAGGAAAAACCGAGCGATTCATAGATATTGGCGGCGAAGATAGCTCCCTTTAGCGCGCCGCCCACCACCTGCGGCGCGAGGAAAAGCCCTTGGAAAAAGTCACGGTTGAGACCGAGGGTAGCGCCAACCTCTCCTCCGAGTCCCGGAGCCGTAAGGCGGTAATACGCGTTCTCAACGCATGCCTTTGTTCCGCAGATATAACCGCCGATCGGGGCTAGCCCGCCGCCGGGATTTTTGATCAGAGAGCCGACAACCATGTCCGCTCCCACCTCAGAGGGTTCTTCCATCTCAACAAATTCTCCGTAGCAGTTGTCCACCATGCAGATAATATCCGGATGGAGCTTTTTGATGAAGCGGATCAGCTCACCGATCTGGCTGACACTGAAGGTTGGCCTGGTCAGATACCCCTTCGACCTCTGAATGGTCATCATTTTCGTCTGGTCAGAGATAGATCTGCGGATTCCTTCATAGTCAAAAGATCCATCCGGGAGCAGCTCTACCTGTTTATAGTGTATCCCGTACTCAGCCAGGGAACCTTTGGATGGGCGGATACCAATGATTTCCTCCATGGTGTCATACGGTTTCCCGACAGGGGAGATCAGCTCATCCCCCGGTCTCAGATTGGAAAAAAGCGCAAGCGCGAGGGCGTGAGTTCCGCAGGTGATCTGCGGCCTTACAAGCGCTGCTTCGGTTCTGAACACGGAGGCATAGACTTTTTCCAGGGTTTCCCTTCCGATATCATTGTATCCGTAGCCTGTTGTGGGTGAAAAATGCGCTTCTGCGAGGTGATGCTCCTGCATTGCATGAAGCACCTTCATCTGATTGTATTCCGTAACCAGGTCAATGCGGGAAAACCGTTCGACAAGTCCATTCTCTATTTTTTCTCCAAGGGTGAAAACCTTTTCAGAAATCCCCATCTGCTGGTAGGCTTTTTTTAATTGTTCATACATGTTTGATGTCTCCCTTTTCTATATTATCATTTTCAGGTAATTGCGAAACTCAAGATGCCGGTCGAAAAAGTATAGCGTTTCGTAATTGCCTGTAGTATCATTTTGATTTATGACAGGATTCCTTTCTGCCTGCAGTGATCAAGCATAGTATCAAGAATCTCGTTTTCTGAAGAAAAGCCGGATTTGTCGATCAGAACCACATTCCGTTCCCTTCGAAACCATGTAAGCTGCCGTTTGGCAAAATGTCTGGTATCCCTTTTCAGTATCTCAACAGCCTCTTCCTTCGTGCATTCATGCGATAGCCATGCAATAATCTCCTTATATCCCAGACCTTGCATGGAAACCATATCCCGCGTGCAGCCATAATCCAGAAGCCATTTTACCTCGTCAGCCAGCCCCTCCTCCAGCATGCGGTCGATCCTTTTTTCAATCCGGTCATAAAGCGTCTTTCGGTCATCTGTCAGGACAAAATAACAGAAGGTGAACGGGGACTCCTTTTTCCTTTGTTCCTCATTGTGTTTTGAGATGGGATATCCGTTCTCATGGTAAAATTCAAGGGCACGGATCACACGCTTCACATTATTGGCATGAATCTGTTCATAGGATACGGGATCGACGGCAAGAAGTCTGTCATGGAGGGCTTTCGCGCCGTGCTGTCTGTAATAATCTGTAAGCTCCTCCCTGTAGGGTGAAGGAGCTTCCTCCTCAAAGGAAATGTCATAGAGCAGGGCCTGGATATAGAATCCGGTTCCGCCCACAACTATCGGAAGCCTGCCCCGGGCATAAATCTCCTCTGCTGCCTGTTTTGCCATCTGCTGGAACCTGACAACATTGAATTCCTCGCGGGGATCCAATACATCAATGAGATAATGCCGGATTCCACGCATCTTCTCCGGCCTGATCTTTGCGGTACCAATATTCATGTACCGGTATACCTGCATAGAGTCAGCAGAGATCATTTCACCGTTTACCGCTTCTGCGAGTTTCAAAGATAATTCAGTTTTTCCGGCAGCGGTGGGTCCGGTCAGTATGATCAGTGGTTTTTTCTCTGGCAGCATTCAGGATCGACCTCCTTCCTTTCAAATCATATTCGCGTCTCTTGATACGCTGTCCTGAATTCTTTTGAATTTGCGTTCCAGCTCTGTCTTAGTCAGCGCGATCATGGTAGGACGGCCGTGGGGACAGTTGTAGGGATTATCCAACGTCAGCAGCTCGTCAAGCAAGGCATCGGCCTCCTGCGCGGATATGGTCCAGTTGCCCTTGATCGCTGCTTTGCATGCCATACCAGACAGCTTTTCCACAAAAAAATCCTGTGTGATCGGTCCTGTATCATCTATCAACGCATTCAGAAGGGAATCGAATAAATATTCCGGATCAATTCCCATGATATCATCCGGCATGGCACGTATGACGATGGTGTCATCCCCGAAATCTTCAATCTCAAATCCTGTCTGGCGGAATAGTTCGAGTTTTGAAAAAACCTGCGTGTGCTCGGCGTGATCCAGATGGAGTACCTTAGGCGGCAGAAGCTGCTGGGACAGAACATGCTTTTCCTGCACCTGTCTCATGAGACGTTCGAACATCACCTTCTCATGGGCGGCATGCTGATCCATGATGTACAGCTTGTTGTCATACTCTATCAGCCAATAGGTGCGGAAAACCTGTCCGATCAGTCGATGTTCCGGTCTTGCGTCATCTGACAGGAATTCTTTCATGTCCAGAGAAAACTGCTTTTCTTCCACAGGCTGTCTCTGATGTATCTGCTCCGCGGCTTGCGGTTCATTTCCCGGCAGATCGTTTAACGCCGGATTCGCAGCTTGCAGCCTGCTGTCAGACAGACCGTCCGGCGCTGTGTTTGCGGTTAGTTGTCTGCTGTCGGGCAGGCCGTTTGAATCTTGGTTCGCGGCTTGTTGTCTGCCGTCGGGCTTGCTGTTTGCCGTTGTGTTTACTGCCTGCTGTCTGCTGTCAGGCATATTGTTTGGCACCGGAGTCGCTGACTCCTGTTCAGGGCTTTGCAAGCCTGCCGATTCTGTTGTCACAGATCCGGAAGTATTGTCGTGTATGCTTGAAGAGGAACGGTTCACAGACGCTGCCTGTGTCTTCGGAAAAGCGTCGGTTTGGGATCCGGCAGGTTTCAGAAAGCTGCTTCTTTGCTCTTCAATGGATTGCCCGCCGCCAAACCGGTCGGCTCTGGCATTTGTTTCAAACGGCTCCGGAACATGGAGTGTGCGCTTCCGCTGCTGCTCAATTGTGATCGCCCTCTGTTCCTTCGCGGTGCGGAGTGTTACATCCGGTATCATTTCCTCCTGCAATAGAGCTTGTCTTACGCAGTCCTTTACAAACTCAAAGAGATGCTCTCCGTTGGTATATTTGAATTCCGTCTTGGCAGGATGCACATTGACATCCAGCATGCTGCCGTCCAGCCTGAAATGCAGGCAGGTAAACGGGAACTTATGCACCATGATAAAGGATTTACATGCCTCTTCGATGGCCTTATTGATGATCCGGCTGCGGATTGCCCTTCCGTTGATAAAATAGTGCTCCATACTGCGGTTGCCCTTGGAGATAAAGGATTTTCCGATATAGCCCTCCGCGCCGAATTCATCGGTATCCCTCTTTACAGGAAGAAGGTTTTTGGAAATGTCGCGCCCGTAAATCTGATAGATCACATCAAGCAGGACGCCGTTGCCGGAGGTTGCGATTTTGCTTGTGCCATTCACAATATACTTTATGGAAACCTCAGGATGGGAAAGCGCCAGCCTGGTGATCAGCTCCGTGATATAGCTTCCTTCTGTTGTCGGCGTTTTCAGGAATTTTTTTCTGGCAGGCACATTAAAAAAGAGATTGCGCACGATCAGGGTGGTGCCAGAGGGGGCGCCGATCTCGTCATTTGCGATCTCTTTTCCGCCATGGATCTCATAGCGGATTCCCGTCAGCGCGCGCGGCGTCTTGGTGATGCACTCAACCTGCGCCACCGCGGCAATGCTGGCAAGGGCTTCCCCGCGGAATCCCAGGGAGCTGACTCCCAGCAGGTCCTCCGCTGTCAGGATCTTGCTGGTCGCATGGCGGATAAACGCTGTCGGGACTTCGTCCTTTTCTATTCCCTGGCCATTGTCTGTGATCCGGATGAAGGACAGGCCACCGTCTTTGATCTCCACGGTGACTGCGCTGGAACCGGCATCGATGGCGTTCTCTACCAGCTCCTTTACGACAGAGGCCGGACGCTCCACGACTTCGCCTGCCGCTATTTTATTGATTGTTGCCTGGTCTAAAACATGAATCATGACTATCTTTCTCCATATGGCTTTTTATTTGTTTATGGTGTCTTCCGGATATGACAGGCTGGTATCGTATTGGGTGTATGCGATCCTCGCAAAGGTCAGCGAAGGCGCTCCTGCAGGTCATTCAGATACAGCAGTGCTTTCATCGGCGTCATATTGGTAAGATCCAGGGCTTTGATATCCGCGACAACTCCGGATTCTTCGAGATTGCCAAACATCGAAAGCTGCCCCTCCGCTTCCTTTTTTTTATGGGTTTTTGGTTTTCTTTCATCCAACAGCTTCGGCATCAGATCGGACGCCGAGGTGACATTGATGTCATGCTGGGATAACTCGTCGGCGATCTCCCTGGCCCTGGCAAGCACAACCTCCGGAACGCCCGCGAGCCTGGCTACCTGGATGCCGTAGCTCTTATCTGCTCCCCCGGGGATGATTTTTCTGAGGAAGACAATGTCCTCTCCGGATTCCTTGACGGAGATGCAGTAATTGTTCACGCTGTCAAGCTTTCCTTCTAATTCGGTCAGCTCATGATAATGGGTGGCAAACAGGGTTTTCGCACCCAGGAGGTCTTTGGAACTGATGTATTCCACCACAGCCCACGCGATGGAAAGACCGTCATAGGTTGAGGTACCCCGCCCAATCTCATCTAATACCAGCAGGCTGTTTCGGGTAGCATTCCGCAGGATGTTCGCCACCTCACTCATCTCCACCATAAAAGTGCTCTGTCCGGAGGCAAGGTCATCAGAAGCGCCTACGCGGGTAAAAATGCGGTCTGTGATGCCGATTTCGGCAGAGGCAGCCGGTACATACGAACCGATCTGCGCCATCAGGACAATCAACGCCACCTGACGCATATAGGTTGATTTTCCTGCCATATTGGGACCGGTGATGATGGCCACCCTGTTAAGCTCATTGTCCAGAAGGGTATCATTTGTGATAAAGGCTTCGTTAGGCAGCATTTTTTCCACAACCGGATGACGTCCCTCCCGGATTGAGATTTTCCCCTCCTGATTGATCCGCGGCCGGACATAGCGGTTTTTTTCAGCTACATAGGCCAGTGAAGCCAGAGCGTCCAGATCAGCGATGATTCGGGCCGTATGCTGCACCCGCTCGACTTCCTCGCCAATCCGGCTGCGAAGCTCTGTGAACAGATCGTACTCAAGACCGTACAGCCTGTCCTCTGCGCCGAGAATCTTGCCGGCAATCTCTTCCAGCTCGTCTGTGGAATACCGTTCGGAATTAGCAAGCGTCTGTTTGCGGATAAATCGTTCGGGTACCATATCCTTAAAGGAATTGGTCACATCAAAATAATAGCCAAACACCTTATTATACTTGATCTTAAGGTTTTTGATCCCTGTGGCTTCGCGTTCCCTGGTCTCAAGGTCCAGAAGCCATTTTTTTCCATCTGTTTTGGCGTGCTTTAATTCATCCACAGTCTCGTGATATCCGTCGCGAATGATTCCACCTTCCCTGACGAGAATGGGAGGATCGTCAACAATTGCTTTGCTGATCAGCTGCGTCAGATCCGACAGCACGTCGAGTTCGTTCTCGAACCGCGCGAGCAGTCCCGATGAAAAGACGCGCAGAATTTCCTTTACATGCGGCAGGATTTCAATTGAATTCCTGAACGCGATCAGATCCCTGGGATTGGCTGTTTTTAAGGTAATCCTGGTCATCAGCCGTTCCAGGTCATAGACGACGCTCAGATATTCACGAAGCTCATCTCTGGTAATGATGGATTGATTCATGGCTTCAACGGCGTCCAGCCGTTCTTCGATCTGATCCTTCCGGATGCATGGCTGCTCTACCATGGAGCGCAGCCTTCTGGCGCCCATGGCTGTTTTGGTCTTATCCAGCACCCAGAGCAGGGAACCTCGCTTATTTTTATCCCGCAGCGTCTCGCACAATTCCAGGTTTCTTCTGGAGTAACTGTCAAGCACCATGTAATCCTCCACATGATAGATGTCAATGTGATTGATATGGCCGATAGACCCTTTTTGTGAATCCTTGAGGTAATAAAGCATACAACCGGCAGAACGCATGGAGAGGGGATACTCCTTAAGCCCGAGTCCATCCATGTTCATGACGTGAAGCTGCTCCAGAATCATCCGCTCATTCATCTCCGCGTCAAAATACCAGTCCTCCATGGTACTGATCATGACATGTTCTTTTTCCTTCAGGACAGAAAAAAACTGTCCCTCTGCCGTATTCGGGTCAAGGGAAACCTCGCGGTTGACCAAAAGCTCGACCGGTGAAAACCGGGAGATTTCATCCGCTACCTTGGCAAAGCAGTCGACCTCCGTGGTATAGAAATCACCCGTTGTAATATCCGCAAAGGTAATACCGTATCGGGTATCAGCGTAAATGCACATAATGTAATTGTTTTTTGTCTCGTTAAGGCTGCCAGCGCTCATATTTGTTCCAGGTGTGACTATTTTGGTGACCTCACGCTTGACAATGCCCTTGGCCGTCTTTGGATCCTCCACCTGTTCACAGATTGCAACCTTGTAGCCTTTCTCGACCAGCCGGTTCAGGTAGTTTTCGTAGGAGTGATACGGAATCCCGCACATCGGGGCTCTTTCCTCCATCCCGCAGTCTTTTCCGGTCAGAGTGATCTCCAGCTCTCTGGAGGCCTTCAGCGCGTCATCAAAAAACATCTCATAGAAGTCTCCAAGCCGGTAGAATAAAATACAGTCCTTATATGCTTCTTTTGTCTTGCAGTATTGCTGCATCATCGGTGTCATGCCAGTTCCCCCATATAATAAAACCCTTTTGCTTCAGAAAGCCTGACCATTCTGTAGGTTCCGATCAGATCGGCGCTCCCCGGAAAATGTACGAGAAGGTTGTTGGAAAGCCGTCCGGTGAGAGCTCCAGGCGCCTGTTCATCCGGTCCCTCTACCAAAACCTCCATGACCTGGCCTTCGTACCTGCTGCAGGTATCCCTGGCGATTTTCTGCACCTCGCAAAGCAGGCGGTCAAACCGCTCCTTGACCTGCGATTCGTCCGCTGCGGGCTGCATGGAGGCTGCGGGCGTGCCGGTACGTCTGGAATAGAGAAAAGTAAACGCAGAATCAAACCGTACCCGCCTTACCACATCCATGGTTTCCTCAAAATCCTCCTCTGTTTCCGTCGGAAATCCGACGATAATGTCTGTTGTAAGGGAAATGTCAGGGATGGCGCTGCGGATCCGTTCCACCAGGGCCAGATAATCCTCCTTCGTATACCGGCGGTTCATATCCTTTAAAACCTTCGAACTGCCGGACTGCATCGGCAAATGCAGGTGACGGCAGATTTTTTCAGAGGAAGCCATCACCTCGATCAGCTCATTTGACAGATCCTTCGGATGTGAGGTCATAAACCGGATCCTCCGGATTTTCTCTATCTTTTCCACCCTGCGGAGGAGTTCGGCAAAGCTGATCGGTTCAGGAAGTGTTTTGCCATAGGAATTGACATTCTGGCCAAGAAGCATCACTTCTGTCACGCCTGACGCTGCGAGCGCCCGTATTTCAGCAAGAATATCCTCCGGCTGTCTGGATCGTTCCCTGCCCCGCACATACGGCACAATACAGTAACTACAGAAATTATTGCAGCCAAACATGATATTGACGCCGCATTTGAAGCTGTATTTCCGTTCACTGGGGAGATCCTCCACAATTTCGTCGGTACCTTCCCAGATGTCGATTACCATGCCGGTGTTCGGCTGGATCCTTTTATACAGTAGCTCCGCAAGCTTAAACACGTTGTGGGTGCCGAACAGGATATCCACATGACGGTAGCTTTCGCATATTTTTTCCACCACCAGGCTTTCCTGCATCATGCATCCGCACAGCGCGATCATCATATCGGGATGCGTCTGCTTCTGCCGCTTCAATTGTCCAAGCCTTCCGTACACCTTCAGGTTGGCGTTCTCCCGGACGGTACAGGTATTCATCAGCAGAAAGTCGGCATCCTCCTGGCTGGTCAGCTCGTAACCGATGGCTTTTAATATGCCTTCGAGTTTTTCACTGTCACGCGCATTCATCTGGCAGCCCATATTGACAACACAAGCTTTCGGAAGCGTACCATTTTTTTTCTTTTTTTCATTCAGCCATTCCCTGCATTTCGCAATGAAATAATACTGTCTCTGCGGTTCTTCCAGAGGCGGCGCAGCCGTGATGTCAATACTGTTGAGATCTGCTTCACTGTACATATTTTTATGTTCTCCTTCTCTCTGTTTGATCCTGAGCAACCCCTGACCGCAGCCAGGCGTGCTCTGGTAAATGACGCCATAATCCGTCCTGTAATATATGGCAAGAGCTTACATGCGAAAAATCCGCCGGGATTTATAGTGTCGCTATAATCTGCCTTGCAGTTTCTTCCGCAACCGGAACGGCATAACAGCCTGGCTCAAATTCCACTACGGATCCGATGCCTCTTTGCAGCACAAACCGAAGCCTGCCATCCCTTACCTTTTTATCCGTATACAGTTTCCTGACAAGCTCCTCCCTGTCAATATAGGAGGGTAGGGTGACAGGAAGCCCAGCTTTTTCCAAAAGGCGATTAACCTGCAGAACCTCTGCTTCTGTCATATAGCCGAGCAGCTTTGAAAGCTGAACCTCTGCTGCCAGGCCGATCGCTACAGCCTCTCCATGCAGCAGGCGGTATCCGCTAACGGTCTCCACCGCCCGTCCTACCGTATGCCCCAGATTCAAGATTTCCCTGAGTCCGCTTTCCCGCTCATCCTTCATCACTACCTGATACTTGATCCTGCAGTTTGCCTCCGCGATATAGGTGCAGGCTTCCCTGTCTCCTGCATAGATAGCGTCCATATTCTGTTCCAGATAAGAGAACAGAGTGAAGTCTGCAAGGCAGGCGTGCTTTATGGTCTCGGCCATGCCGCTGATCATCTGTCTCTTTGGAAGCGTCTTCCATGCGTCAATATCAATGTAGACCTTTTCCGGTTGGTTGAAAAGCCCGATCAGATTTGTGGCAAGCGGTGTATCTACCGCGGTTTTTCCTCCGACTGACGCGTCTGCCGCCGCCAGAAGGGTTGTTGCGTAGTTGATGAAGGGAACGCCTCTGCCAAAGGTTCCCGCCAAAAAACCGGCGAGATCCGTCACCACGCCTCCTCCAACGGCGATGACACAGCAGTCCCTCCGGCAGCCCTTTGCGAGCATCGCGTCTTCAAGCTGTTCCTTGGTCTTTCTGGTTTTCTGTGTCTCTCCAGCTTCAAAGACGAACAGATCTGTCAGGAATCCTGCTGCCTGAAGCCTGTCCGCAATTCCTTCGGCATACAGCTTTTCCACATTGGTGTCAGTTATGACTGCAAATCGCCTGATTCTGCCAACCAGTCCGTTTTTGATATCCTCCACCAGCTTTTCTGCCAGTTCGTAACCGATTTCAATATCATAACTGTCATCCACGACCTTTTTCAAATCCACACGAAATGTTTTCATTTATCCTCCTCTAAAACACTGGTTTTTTCTGTTCTTTCCGGATCCTGTAAAAAGCGCTGTTCATGTTCGTCCATGCCTGTCAGCGGGAAGCTCCCGTCTTGAGCAGATATGTGATTGCCTCCTTCAGCCCGTCAACAGACAGGGTATACATATGAAACAGCCTGGAAAGCCTGTCCTCCGATTCCATCCAGTGCATGCCGGTCAAATCCCTGTGATACCGCGGATTCAGCCAGACGCATTTGCTATATTTGCTGTTTAAGAGCTGGCACCACTCATAACCGGAATGGCCGTCGTTCGGCCCGCGGTAGTTTCCATGTACATCCAACAGCTCCTCAGGAGCCATCTGCGCGTCACCGACTATGATCACCTTATAATCTTTGTCATAATGACGGAACAGGTAATCCAGATCCACCCAGTTTCCTGTTTCGCATTCGGGCGTCTTATAGACCTTGGAATAGATGCAGTTGTGAAAGTAATAGGTCTTGACGTCCTTAAAGTGATTCGCCTTATGAACCGCCTGAAACAATTCATTACACAGCTCCATAAAGGGCATCATAGTTCCGCCGCAGTCAAACAGGAGCAGGAGCTTTACAGTATTTTTTCTCGGCCGTTCAAATTCCAGATGCAGATAACCGCCCTGATCACAGGTCTTCCGGATTGTTCCATCGATATCCAGCTCGGTCTTTGGAATGTCCAGCCTGGAGGAATACTGCCTGAGCCTCCGGAACGCGACCTGGTACTGCCTGACATTGAGCACCCTGTCATTCCTGAAATCACGGTAGCGGTGCTCTCCCATTACCTGAAACGCACTTTGCATGCCGCCCTGCTCTCCCACCCGGATGCCGCCCACATTACGGCCGTGATGACCGAAGGCAGAACCGCCGGCAGTACCAATCCACTGGTTGCCGCCGTTATGCTCGGATTTTTGTTCGGCGAGCCGTTCCCGGAACAGGCGCTTTACCTCATCCGCGTTTTTCTGCTGGCTGTAGGAATACATTTCCTGATTCTGCTTGTCAAATTCCATATGCTCTCCCTTGTGCAGCCATTCGAGAAGCTCTGCCGGAAGCTGGTCCTCGGAGTGGACATCATGGAAATATTCTTCAAAAGCCATGTCAAATTTGTCATAGTCCGATTCTGATTTTACAAGAATCATCCTGCTGATATAGTAAAAATCAGTCAGGCTGGAGGAAATGAGCCCCCTGTCGAGCGCGTCCATCAGGGTAAGCCATTCTGTCATGGAAACATCCAGCCCTTTTGCCTTCAGGGTATAAAAAAAATCCAAAAACATAGATTTCCTCCTTGCGGCTTTAGTACAATTTTGCCTTCTTTACAGCGTCCAGATCCTCGTCCTTTTTCAGCAGCACGCCAAGAAACGGAAGCTGCTCCCGGAGCTTTTCCGTATCTGTTCCAGATATCAGCAGGGCGCGAATCCAGTCGATCAGCTCTGAAGTGCTGGGTTTCTTGCGGATATCCCGTACACTGCGAATCCAGTAAAAGGTATCAAGCGCGTTTTTTAACACATGATCCTCCAGATTCTCAAAATGGGAATGGATGATTTCTGTCATCTGCTCCCTGTCAGGGAACGTGATATAGTGGAAGATGCATCTGCGTAAGAAAGCGTCGGGCAGCTCCTTTTCGGCATTGGAGGTAATGATCACGATCGGGCGTTCCTTTGCGCGAATCGTCTCCTTTGTCTCGTGGATATAAAACTCCATTTTATCCAGCTCCCACAGCAGGTCGTTGGGAAATTCCAGATCTGCCTTATCAATCTCGTCAATCAGCAGCACAACCTGTTTTTCTGCCTGAAAAGCTTCTCCGAGCTTTCCCAGCTTGATATAATGGCGGATGTCATCCACTCCGGCTTCGCCAAACTGGGAATCATATAATCTCTGAATGGTGTCATAGACATACAGGCCATCCTGCGCCTTGGTGGTGGATTTGATGTTCCAGATATACAGATCCTTTCCAAGAGACTGGCTGACCGCGTCTGCCAGCATGGTCTTTCCTGTTCCGGGTTCTCCCTTGATCAGCAGCGGTTTTCCAAGAGCCACAGCCACATCAACCGCAGCCATCAGCTCTTCGCTTGCGACATATTCTTTGCTTCCTGTAAATTTTGCTTGCATGAAGTCCTCCTCTAAAAAACGCTAGTTAAGTTCTGCCGTTGTGTCACGGCCTTACCTGTCCATTTCCATAGATGATATATTTGGTTGTGGTCAGGGCCTCAAGACCCATAGGGCCTCTCGCGTGCAGCTTCTGGGTACTTATCCCGATCTCAGCTCCAAATCCAAACTCAAACCCATCCGTGAAACGCGTAGAAGCATTCACATATACCGCGGCGGAGTCGATCTCGTTCAAAAATCTCTGCGCATTGGCGTAATCGCTTGTGACAATCGCTTCTGAATGGCCGGTCGAATGGAGATTGATATGATCGATCGCTTCGTCCAGGCTGTCAACTACCTTGGCAGAAATGATCTTATCCAGATACTCGGTGGAATAATCATCTTCTGTGGCTGCCTTTACGCTGTCATCATAGCCCATAACCGCCTGATCGCCCCTTACCTCGCATTCATTATCCTTCAGCATGGCTAGCAGTTTTGGAAGCACGCTGTCCGCGATATCCCTGTGGATCACCAGGGATTCACAGGCGTTGCAGACTCCCAGCCTCTGCAGCTTGGCGTTTTTCACAATGGAAACGGCCATGTCGACATCCGCGGATGCATCAATATATACATGGCAGTTACCGGTTCCAGTCTCGATCACCGGAACTGTGGCGTTTTGGACTACAGACCTGATCAGCCCTGCGCCTCCCCTCGGAATCAGAACGTCAATGTAGTCATTCAGGCGCATCATTCTGGTTGCCGTCTCCCGGCTGGTATCCGTGATCAGGTTGACCGCGTCAGGAGAGACATGATTCTCCTCAAGAGACTGTCTGATAATCTTTACCAGCGCGATGTTAGAGAAGATGGCGTCTGATCCGCCTCTCAGGATCACTGCGTTGCCGGTCTTAAAGCAGAGAGAAAAAGCGTCCACCGTTACATTGGGCCTGGATTCATAGATCATTCCGATCACTCCAAGCGGAACCCTCTTCCTGCCCACTAAAAGCCCGTTGGGGCGTTCCTTCATGGAAATGACTTCGCCCACGGGATCAGGAAGCGCGGCAACCTGCCGTACGCCCTCCGCGATTCCGGCAATGCGCTCCTTTGTCAGGCGAAGGCGGTCTAACAGGGAGGCGGGCATATGATTGGCTTCCCCGTTGGCCAGATCCTTCCTGTTTTCTTCCAGAATCTCATCCGTGTGTTCCATCAGGTTTTGCGCAACCGTTAACAGGCATGCGTTTTTTACAGGCTGGGTAAGACGGATCAGGGTTCTGGATGCTTCCTTTGCCTGTTTTCCTATTTGTTCGAGTTCCATATTGAATCCTCCTTTATTCATATACCTAATAAACTTTTGACACGGTCTGTGCAGAGAATGCGCAGACCCGCTGAGTAGTTACATATCTCCGATAAACCCGTCCGGTGCTGCCAGATAATCCGGCAGGATATCGTGTGGCTCAAAAGGCAACGCGTCCTCAATAATCTGGAACGGGTAACACAGCGCTACGGTCACGTTGCCCGGGTGTGAAGCCAGATATCTGTCATAATAGCCTCCGCCATATCCGATTCTGTGGCGGTTTCTGTCATACACCAGGCCGGGCATTAAAATCAGCGCCCTGTCCCTTAAGGGGATGCGTTCCCCATCCGGCTCCAGTATACCATAAGCTCCTTCGATCCACTCTGTTTCCTGTGTGATCCTGTAAAAATCCATGGTTTTTGAAACCGGATCTGTTACCGGGACAAAAACCAGCTTTCCGTCTGCGAATGCGCGGGCCTGAATCACGTCGCAGGCAACCTCATTTCGGAAAGCCTGATACACACAGATATGATCAAATGCTTTGTATATTGAGCTTTGCAGGACCCTATCCGCGATCTGCGCTTCATATTCCTTCATCTGCTGCGGACTCAGACTGTTCCGCTTATCCTGCATATACTCCCTGTATTCCTTTTTATTCATGTCCGTTCCTTCTGCTCATTGCGGATTCTCACCATCTTAAGCGGGGTGACTGTTCCATCCGGATTCTTGATGCTGACATTATCCAGTGTCGACCGCATGTTATTACGGATCGCATCCAGATATTCCTGACGCAGCATATGCTGTTCAGCGGCCTCCGCCTCGGTGAGTCCCTCCGATTTAGATTTGTGGTATAACTCGTTGATCCTTGCTATCTTTTTCTCGTCCATCCATCTATCCTTTCCTGCATACGATCTGATATGTCAGCACAATCATTTTGCGGAGCATATCTTGAAATAATGGCTTCCGCAGTCTTCATCCCGTCCATTCCTGCGGACATGATGCCGCCAGCGTAACCGGCGCCCTCACCACAGGGATAAATGCCCTCGATATTGGATTCATAATCCGGATTTCTGGTAATCCTGACAGGAGACGATGTACGGCTCTCAACTCCGGACAGCACAGTATCCGGATCTGAAAATCCGGGAATACTGTATTCAAAGGAACGCATGCCTTCTATGACCGCGTCCGCAATCTTGCGCGGCAGGCAGCGATACAGATTTCCTGCCTGATATAAGCCCTTCACCTGCGGCGTAACTGAGCCAAAACAAACAGTAGGCCTGTCCGCGCAAAAATCCTCAAAACGCTGGCAGACAACCTTCCCGTTTCCTTCCCGGAAGACGGCTTCCTCCAGATTTCTCTGGTATTGTATGCCCGCAAGCGGGGAGGCGTCCGGAAAATCCTCTTTTCGAACGGTGACGACAATCGCAGAGTTGGAATTGCAGCCGCTTCTTCCACTATAGCTCATGCCGTTTACCGCGGTGTGTCCGGGTTCAGAGGACGCATTGACCACATATCCGCCCGGGCACATGCAAAACGAATAAACCCCAAGTCCTGTGCCTGTCCGGTAAGTAAGCTTATAAGGAGGAGCAGGCAGCTGATCCGCTGCGGGGGAATCCCCATACATGGCCTTGCGGAT
>CAMHJT010000030.1 GCA_946185495.1 uncultured Clostridiaceae bacterium
TATGTCAGCACCATACCCTACAAGCTGGAGAAGCTGGTGGAGGAAGGGCAGTACATGGACCTGATCCGGCAGTACGCGGGGGATGATTTCCGATACGCGCTCTATCAATACAACCAGCTTGAGGCAAATGAGGCGTCGACGGCCAGGGAGGTCAACGCGGCGCGGGACCTTCTCGCGTATCCGGAGATCAGCGAGGTGACAAGGCAGGAGGCGATCTACGGGATTGTGCGGTATTATTACCAGCATCTGGACCTGCATGTCCTCGCAAGCTATCTGGAGCGCCTGAATATGGCCTATGTCCCGCCGGAGGGCGCGGCGGAGTTTATCAGCTACCTGCTGTCCTGCGGGAAATATGACAGGGCTTATGAGGCGGTGAAGCGCTTTGGTTATCAAGGCGTGCAGGCATCCCTGCTTGCGGGGCTTGTGGAGCATCTGAAGGAGTTTTCCCAGTACGCAAGGGAGGAGGCGCTGATCTCTACAGCGGTGTATCTCTACAGGATGGGGCAGGACACGCCGGAGATCTTAAGCTACCTGACGGATTATTACCAGAGCGGGCTGAAAGACATGCTCAAGCTGTGGAAACGGGCGGAGGGCCGGCTGTCAGGACTTGATATGCTGGAGGAGAACATCCTCTGCGAGACGCTTTACACGGAGCAGTGGCATCAGGAGGTTTACCGGGTATTTGCCTCCTATGTGAGAAAGAAACGGACGGGCATGGTGGTGAAGGCCTTCTTCAAGCGGGCGGCGTTTGCCTATCTGATCGAGGAGAAGGAGGTGCCGGCGAGCTTTTTTGAGGCACTCTTTTTCCAGATGTCCCAGGAGCGCCTGCAGGACGACATGTGCAGGGGCGCCATGCTGCTTTTTTTAAGCGGAAAATCCAGGCTGGAGGGCGAAGAGGCAAAGTGGGCCGGAAAGCAGGTCGGGGATTTTGTCAAGCGGGGCATCCTGCTGCCGTTTTTCAGGAGCTTCAGGAAATACATGAAGCTTCCGGAGGAACTGTTTTTGATGACCTATGTGGTGACGAGGGACAAGGCGGGCAGGCGCATTACGATCCGCTACGGCATCCAGTCGGGCGTGGAAAAGCCGGAGTGCGGCAAGAAGGCAAGGATGATGGAGGTGCTTCCCGGCTATTATATGAAGGAATTTGTCCTGTTCCACGGGGAGAACCTGCTGTATGAGCTGCCGGAGGAAAATATGGGCAGGACCAGCGTCTACGAGAGCAGCGGCATGAAATCAAAGGGAAATGCCGACCTTTACGGCAACCGCTTTGAGATGATCAACGCCATGCTGGTCAACCAGGAGATGGGAGACAACAACAAGCTGATCGAAAAGATCAGCAGATATCTGAGCCTGGCGGCGATCGTGGAGGAGAACCTGGAGCTGATGCAGTAGGCGCGACAGGCGAAAGCCGCTGCCCGGCAGGGCGCGGAGCCCGCGTTAAGGAACGCGCGCAGGAGATTGGATGAAGTGACGGAGAGATGACAGCATGAAGGAGATATATTTGGGTCTGGATCTGTGCAGGACCAATGTGCAGATCAGTTATTTCAGGGAGGATAAGCAGGAGCCGGAGTCGGTCAGCCAGTCGGGAAACGCGGAGAGCTGCCAGCTGCCCAATATCATGTTTTTCTCTGAGGAGGAGCAGAAATGGTATGTGGGAAGCAGCGTGAACATGGTGCGCTTCCAGAGTGACGGCATTCTTGTGGATGGCGTGGTGGAGGGCATTGAGAAGGACCGCAGGGTATGGATCGGAGAGCGGGAGTATGGCTGCGACGAGCTGCTGGTGATCCTCCTCAAGACGCATATCAGCGAATTTCTGGGAAGGTCCGAGGAGTATGTGCTCAAGGGTCTTACGGTGACACTGGAGGCTTATCAGGAGGCGGTGTACCGGGCGCTTTACCGGCTTGCGGAGGAACTTGGGCTTGGAGAGGGGCAGTTCTATGTCATGAGCCACGCCAACGCGTTCTTCCAGTATGTGATGCGGCAGGAGGAGCAGCTCCGCACCAACAGTGTCGCCATGTTTGAGTATGGCGCCGACGGGATGGAATACTGCCGCCTGGACAGGCTGCATCAGGGACGGACGGAGATTTTCCGGCTCTGCTGCGAGTCCATGAGGGAGGAGCTTCCCTATGCCATGCTGTTTGAGGATGTGGAGAAGCTGGACCGGCGTTTCGCGGAGCTTGCGCGGGAAAAGCTGAAAGAGACCTATATTTCCACTGTCTATCTGACGGGACAGGGCTTTAATGACCAGTGGATCCGCGAGGCCACGAAGGTGTTGTGTGACGGCAGGCGGGTGTTTATGGGACAGAATCTTTACACGCGCGGAGCCTGTTACCACGCGAGATTCGGGCCGGGAGAGAAGGAGAGGGGAAGTGTTTTGGTCACGCCGGACAGCATACCCTATGATATCGGCGTGGCGATCGGCGAGCTGGAGGCGGCGAACCGGTTTTATCCCATCGCGCCGGGCGGCCGGGAGTGGTATAACATGAAGGGTAAGGTGGCGGTATTTCTGGACGGCACCAACAGAGTGCATTTAGTTTACAGGAACCTGCTTTCAGGGGAGACGGCGAAGGAGATCATTGAGATCCACGGGCTGCCCAGGCGCCCGCCCAAGACGACCAAGCTCTCGCTGGAGATTGAGATGTTCAGCGCCCGGATGGGGGCGATCGTGATCAGGGATGTCGGGTTCGGGAAGATCTATCCGACCACGAATAAGATTTACCGGAAGGAATTTACCATAGGGGATTAAGCAACAATGGGGAAGAACCGGAACAACATGATTGAATGAGAAGGCAGGGTGGATTCATGGGAAGAGTCATATTGTGTGAGACAACGCCGGCGTCGGCATCCTTTATATTTCCAAATACGAAGATCGAGGTGTTTTCCTACGAGGAGCTTTGTTACTATCTGTACAACAACATTGCCCTGATCGCGGAGGAGTACATCGGGGCTCCGATGTTTGGCTGGATTGAAAATGAGCTGAAGCTTCCGGAGCTTGCGGCAAAGCTTAGGGAGACGAAAGAGAAGGAATATACCGGGCTTTCTGAGCTTGTGACTGAGATCCTGACCTACAGGGAGTACTACACGATCCGGGAGGTGAAGGAGTACATCCTGCAGATGGAGCGGATGAAGGGTCTGTCTTCCGCGCGGTTCAGAAAGCTGCAGGCAGACGGGTTCCTGCGCTACCACAAATATCTCAAGGCTGTGGCGATCTATGATGAGATCCTGGAGGATTATCCGGAGGATGAGGGAGATAAGCTGCTCGGATCGATCTATCATAACAAGGCTGTGGCGCTGGCCAATAATTTTGAGTGGGAGGCGGCCACCCGGTCCTATCTGAAGGCTTATGAGCTGACGGGGAATCCGGGTTCCATCTATGAATATCTTCTGCTGATGGCGACCGAAAATACCAGGGAGGATCTGGAGGAGATCGCGAGGCGGTACGGGGTGGAGTCCATGGTGGACACCCTCTATGACGCCATCGAGGACGCGGAGGCGGACGTGGCGGGATCACCGACCTATCACAGGATGGAGAAGGCGATCTTTCATTTCAGGAAAAACAACCTGACGGATTTCAGCAAGCGGATGGACGCGGTGATTGAGGAGCTCAAGACGGAGTTCCGGGAGCAGATCGTGTGAGCAGATTGTGGATAGCTGCTGTAACAGTTCACCCTTCAGCCAATATACAGGCTTCCGGGGTATCCGTCGGGAGCCGTCCGGTATGTGACAGATTGGACAAAGGGTGAGCGGAGGAGGGGAGCGCAACAGATCATGGGCTTATTGGCGAACATGAAGGAATTTTTTACAAAATCAGAGGTGACAGAGGAGACCTTTACCTACGAGAGCATAGACAGCTACATGAAGAAGCGCAGCCTGGGCGCGCACGATACCGGGGATGAGGATGTCATATTCAAATGCGACCAGATTGTGGACGCGACCTACCAGCTGGAGGGGCTCCGGGCGGAGTATGACATGGTCACGTCTTATTTTACGGATATCCAGACCATTGAGGAGCTGCCCCCGGAGGTACGCCAGGAGATTACGGATGTCGCGAAAAAGATCGCTGTGCTGGAGAAGGAGTCGTCGGCGTTTCTGCAGTCGGACGACCGGATCAGCGATGAGAATTTTCGTATGCTGCAGGGGATTGAGAAGGAGCTTTCGGAGATTTTCGGGCGCCTCAAGGAGCTTGAGGACATGGATGCGCTGATCAAGCGGGACATGCAGCATTTGGAAAATGAAAAACAGGCGCAGGAGAAGTTGCAGGAGCAGATCATGGCCAAACAGGAGCAGCTTCGGAAATTTTTGCTGAGCTTCGGACTGCTGGCGGCGCTGACGGTGCTGATCCTGGCTGCGGCAGGGGTGGCGGCGGATACCAGCCTGCTGATCCCGATCCTCATTATCCTGCTGGTGGTGGCCGGGCTGGCGGCCCTGTCCATTGTTGCCTATAAAAACATGGCCTATGAGTACAAGCTGAGCGAGGTGAAGGAAAACCGTGCCATCAGCCTGATGAACAAGGTAAAGATCAAGTATATCAACAATACCTCGACGCTGCAGTATCTCTATGAGAAATACCATA
Source organism: uncultured Clostridiaceae bacterium (assembly GCA_946185495.1). Lineage (GTDB taxonomy): Bacteria > Bacillota > Clostridia > Lachnospirales > Lachnospiraceae > CAG-590. Next base: position 4,574 of record CAMHJT010000030.1, read on the forward strand.
TAAAGAGCCTGCGGGAGCTGGAGTACCTCTATGACCAGTACCTGGTCATGGTGGACGAGGTGCGGAGGTATCAGAAGACGACCGGGGATCTGCGGCAGCTGTCCGACGCGCTGTCAAAGCTTCTGTTTGCCTGCGGGGTAAAGGATCCGGAGATATGGATGAAGCAGTCCCTGGCGCTGGTGGACAGGAGGGAGATGGTGGAGGTCAAGCATACCCTTAATGTGCGAAGGCAGAAGCTCAGGGAGCAGCTGGCCTACAACGAGGAGCTGCGGATTAACGGCCTCAAGGAGATCAAGGAAATGCTGAAGGGCAATCCCAGGCTGCGGGAGCAGGTGCGTCAGGAGCTTCACATGTACCACATCAATCTGCAGTAGGACAAGGAGGCTGTTCACGTCAGGGGAGATCTGTGTGATTAAATCTGAACGGGATTTTTATGAAAAGCGGTTACGGAACCGGACGACAGCCCTGCGATCCGCAGGGGGAGATTCCAGCGACACGCATTTACCATGCGCATGCGGAGGGAAAAAGAGCTGATAAAGGATACGCGTGATACAGGGAGATGGCAAGATGAAAAAAAAGACAACGGGAGTCATTATTTTTATAACGGTCATGCTGATGCTTGTGATGGTCATGAATACCTGGATGGTGTTCCGCATGATGTCAGAGCAGACCAGGGAATCCGGAATGTACCAGATCGAGACGATCAGCGCGGAGCTTGAGAGAACCATCAATGAAGCGAAAAGCCTGGCGCTTCAGCTGGGCATTCAGGCGCAGCAGATCCAGAATGACATGAGGGCGCTTAACAGATTTATCTATGATCAGAGGGATGTGCAGAATGAGCAGGATAACGGCTGCTTCAATGTTTATATTGCCGGAAAGGACTGGGATATCCTTCCCGGCCTGGTCAAACCGGACGATTATGTGACGACAGAGCGGGGGTGGTATATCGGCGCGGTCAAAAATGGCGGCGATCCGTTTGTTACGTCCCCCTACCGGGACGCGATGTCTGGGGATATCTGCTTTACAGTTTCGGTGCTGCTCGGTGACGGGGAGACGGTCCTGGCGCTTGACTATAACATGGGGACGATCCAGAAGCATATCGTGCAGATGTACGAAAAAGGGCAGCGGGACGCGGTGATCGTGACGGAGGACGGAACCATCGCGGGCTGTTCGGATGAATCCCTGATCAGCAAAAAGCTGATCGATGTGCTGCCAAAGTATTCCAGCATTTTTGCCCTGGCCAAGAGCAAGAAAGGCTATGTGTCCACAAGGATCAGGGCGGATATTTTCTATGAGAACCTGTTCGCGGACATGGCCGGCTCCGGCTGGTACCTGATCGTCAGCGAGGGGGACTGGCAGCTCTACAAGCAGTCCTATATCCAGCTTTTTTTGACGCTTGGGTTTTCACTGGCGCTTTTTATGATCATTTTCGGACTTTATCTTCTGGCAGCCAGGAACCAGCGCAGGGCAGAGAAGGCATTAAACGCCAGGAACCAGTTTCTGCAGAGCGTGACAGGGAGGTTTTACGGACCGCTTCGGCGGATCATGGACGCCTCCGGCAGTGAAAATGTCGAGAGGCTGGATAATTACAGGGAGACTTTTGCCGCTATCCAGAAGGATGGGGAGGCACTCTCCCATATGATCGAGGAGATCATTTCCTATTCCAGCCTTGTGAAAAATGAGGAGAAGCGGAACAAGAAGGCGGCCAAACAGGGGAAGCTGCGCATGAACGCCAGATTCCGCGCGCTGATCATGTTTTTCCTGGTTCTTGTGCTGGCCATCAGCCTCTACTGCAACGGGTATGTGGCCTATGGCTGGGGCAAGGGAATGATGCAGAACGAGGTCAACAATTATGAGTACCAGCTCTCATCGTGGATCAATAAGCAAAAAAGCATTCTGGATATGTTCTGCAGCGCGATTTCCACGGAGCCGGAGATGCTGGATGATTATGAGGGTACGATCCGGTACTTAAACCGCATCACGGAGCAGTTCCCGGAGATTTCCGTCAGCTATATGACCAATCCGAAGCTGGAGCATACGGTATATATGAATAACGGCTGGGAACCGGATGCCGACTGGCATGTGGAGGAGCGTCAGTGGTATATCGACACGCTCGCTTCAGAGTCCGGCTTTAGCGTGTCGTCGCCGTATTTTGACGCGCAGACGGGGCTTTACTGCATGACGCTGTCGGAGTGCGTCTATCATGCCAGGACGGGCGAATTTCTGGGCATATTCGGCATTGATTTCTACATGGATAAGCTGGTGGATATCCTGGGAGGCAGTTATTCCGAGAACGGTTACGCGTTTCTGGCGGATGCCCAGGGAGACATTATCAATCATCCCTACGGTACCTACCAGATGTCTGAAAACCATGTCACGCAGATTTCCGAGCTGGATTACGGGCAGGTGGAGCCCAACGGCAAGAGCGCGATCCTGATTCGGGATTATGACGGGGAGTACAGGTTGGTGATCGCTACGCGCAATGAGGCGTCGAAATTTACGGTGTACAAGGTGAGCAGCGTCTGGAAAATATACGGCCGGGTGCTGGTATTCGCCATGATCTGTTTTGCGGTGGTACTGGCTTGCATGATCATGGTCTACCGGCTTCTCACCAATCTCATGCGCTGGCAGGATGACATCAATGACAAGATGCAGGAGGCTGCGGATACGGCGATTGCCGCAGGCAGGGCGAAGGGACAGTTCCTTGCGCAGATGTCTCATGAAATCCGGACGCCGATCAACGCCGTGCTCGGCATGAATGAGATGATACTGAATGAGTCAAAGGATAAAAATATCCTGGAATACGCCGACAATATCCAGAATGCGGGCAGGACGCTATTGTCCATTATCAACAGCATTCTGGACTATTCCAAGATTGAGGACGGCAAGATGACGCTGCAGGAGGTGACCTATGACACGGCCTCCGTGATCCATAATCTGGTTAACTCCATCTCTGAACGCGCGAAGGCAAAGAATCTTAAGCTTGTGACCGAGATTGACGAGAGGCTGCCGGCTTCGCTGATGGGAGATGATGTGCGGTTATCCCAGGTGGTGATGAATCTTCTGACCAACGCGGTGAAATATACGGAGCAGGGCAGGGTCACGCTTGCTATTCGGCAGGGAAAACGGACGCAGGACCGGGTGGAGCTCATCGTGGAGGTGCGGGATACGGGTATTGGTATCCGTGAGGAGGATATGGATAAGCTGTTTGCATCCTTCGAGCGCATTGAGGAGAAGCGCAACCGCAGCATCGAGGGAACCGGGCTTGGCATGGCGATTGTCCAGAAGCTTCTCGCGATGATGGACAGTGAGCTGAAGGTCAAGAGCCATTACGGGGAGGGCTCGGTATTTTCCTTCCGCCTGTGGCAGAAGATCGTGGACGGGCAGCCCATCGGCGACTATACGAAGCGCCTGGATACATCCGAGCGGAATAAGGAGCGGGAACATACGGCGAGATTCCGGGGCGCCAGGGTGCTGGTCGTTGATGACAATAATATGAACCTTAAAGTGGCGCGTAATCTGATGAAGCTGTTCGGTGTTGTGCCGGAGCTTGCGACGTCGGGCTTTGAGGCGATTGAAAAGCTGAAGACGGAGAAATACCATATCATATATCTGGATCATATGATGCCGGAGATGGACGGCATTGAGACGCTTGCCCTCATACGGGAGGAGCGCCTCCTGCCGGAGGGGACGGTTGTGGTCGCTCTGACCGCCAACGCGGTGGAGGGCGCGAGGCAGCAATACCTGAAGGCGGGGTTTGACGATTACCTCTCCAAGCCCATAGAGCTTCCCAGGCTGGAAAAGAGCCTTCTGGCGCATCTGCCGGAGGAGCTTGTGGAGAAACCGGAGGAGGAGCATCCAGAGGGAAACGCGCCGGAAGGGGAAGTGCTGGAATTTAGACCGGAGTCTGCGCCGGAGAAAGACAATGTGCTTGAATTTGCGCCGGAGGCCGTGGCAGGGGAAGACGATGTACTCGAATTTGCGCCGGAGGCCGTGGCAGGGGAAGACGATGTACTCGAATTTGCGCCGGAAGCCGCGGCAGAGGAGGACGGCGTGCTTGAATTTGCGCCGGAGACGGCGGCGGAGGAGGACGGCGTGCTTGAATTTGCGCCGGAGACGGCGGCGGAGGAGGACGGCGTGCTTGAATTTGCGCCGGAGGAAGCCGGGCGGGACATTCTGGCAGCGGGAAACCGCATGGAGTATCTGCGGCAGAATGGCGTTGCCGTCAGTGATGGGCTTCGGTACTGCATGAATGATGAGGCGTTCTATCTGGAAATGCTTTCGGACTATGTGCAGTCTGCGGAGGAAAAACAGGTGGAGCTTGCGGAGTGCTTTGCGGCGGAGAACTGGAAGGATTACCAGATCCATGTGCACGCTTTAAAGAGCACCTCGAAGACGGTTGGCCTCATGGAGGTTTCGGAGCAGGCCAGGATGCTGGAGGAAGCTGCGAAGAACGGCGACGTCTCGTATATCAGGGAAACGCATGAGGCGATGATGGCAGATTACAGAAAAACGGTGGAGGTTCTTCGGAAACTGTGAGAGGCGTTTCGCCGGAAGGAATGGCATTCAGAGAGAAACAGCATGCTGAGGGAATGGCATTCAGAAAGAAACAGCATGCTGAGGGAGCGGGCAGCCGGAAGAAATAACATCACGAAAGAAATAAGAGAGGATACGCCCTGCTGGAATGCGGGCATTTGAAAAGAGGAGATCATATTATGGCAGAATGGATTGTAGTCATCGATGACGACATGGTAAATTTGAAAATGGCTGGGCGAATCTTAAGCCAGAACCATATGAGGGTGACGGCGATGCGTTCGGGCAGGGCGCTGTTGGACTACGCGAAGGAAAACCGTCCGGATCTGATCCTGTTGGATATCCATATGCCGGAAATGGACGGTTTTGAGACGCTGGTAAAGCTGCGCGAGTTGGAAAAGAAGATGGGCTTTGAGGAGATTCCGGTCATCTTTCTGACTGCGGACGAGGACCAGGCGTCTGAGACAAAGGGATTGTCCCTCGGAGCCATGGATTTTATCAAAAAGCCTTTTGTGCCGGAGGTATTGACGCTTCGGGTGCGGCATACCATTGAGCTAATCCGCCTGCAGCGGGATCTCGCGTCTGAGGTGAAAAAGAAGACGTGGGAGGTAGAGCGGCTCTCCCTGCAAGTGGTGAAAACCCTTGCGGAAGCCATTGACGCAAAGGACACCTATACCAACGGCCATTCCGGCAGGGTCGCAAAATACGCGAGGGAGATCGCGAAACGGTTCGGTTATCCGGAAAAGAAGCAGGATACGATCTACATGATGGGGCTTTTGCATGATGTCGGCAAGATCGGAGTGCCGGACGCTGTGATCAACAAGCCGGCGAGGCTGACGGATGAGGAATTTGAGGAGATCAAAAAGCATCCGGTCATGGGCGGAAAAATCCTCCAGAATATCAAGGAAATGCCGGAGCTTGCCATCGGGGCAAAATGGCATCATGAGAGGTTCAACGGTACCGGCTATCCGGACCGCCTGAAGGGAGAGGAGATACCGGAAGAGGCGAGGATCATAGCGGTTGCTGACGCTTATGACGCGATGACCAGCAACCGCAGCTACAGGAGGGAGCTTCCGCAGGAAGTTGTGCGCGGGGAGATTGAGAAGGGGAAGGGTACCCAGTTCGATCCGGTATTCGCGGACATCATGATTCAGATGATAGAAGAAGATAAGGATTACCAGCTTCGGGAAGGAGGCGCGCAGTGACGCGTGCCGGCAAAAAAGCCACTTGCGGTGACAGCTTTGCCGGTGGCAAAAGAAAGGAGACAGGGAATGAGATTTCATGCGAAAGAGGAAGACGACAGGATTCCAATGACAAGAACTGTGTTTCATACAATGATTGCGGGATTCATTATCATCATGGCGCTGGTGCTCATTTGTATCCTGACCTATGCCGTCATGAATTTCAGGTTGAAGAGGGGACTGGAACAAGCCTATCAGAGAGGATTGGAGGAAGCCGGCAAAGAAAGCGTGGTGGATCTGGGAGAGGGAAAAACGCTGACGGTGGCAACGCTGAAGGATGCAATGACAGGCGCGAGCGAGCTGGTCACTGCCAAGTATTATTATACGGATATCGGCTCTTATGAAAACACAAAGACGTTTTTTCAGTCGGATATTCCGATTCCGTTCTCGACAGACCAGACCGTGTATTCCTTTTCCGGCGTGATCGCTGCCGGGATCCAGCTTGGATCGCTGGATTTTGAGGTCAACAACGAGGAAAAGACCATCAAGGTGCATTTCCCTCAGCCGGAGATCCTGTCTCATGAGCTGGACGAGGATTCGTTTGAGAGCTATGAGGTGAAAAACTCAGTGTTTACGACAACGAAGCTTAAGGATTTTGTAGGGCTGCAGGACGGGCTTAAGAAAAAGCAGGAGGAGAAGCTCTCAGCGAATGAGGATTTCTGGGACACAGCGAGAAACAACGCGGAGAGCATCGTGGATGACATGATCCGGAAGACGGCAGATGTGGACGAATATGTGATCCGCTATGACTGGCGAATGGAGTAGAAAGGAGATTATGAACATGAGAAAGCACAGACGGCGCGCGGCAATTGCCAGTATCCTGGTCATCATTTCCCTGGTGTGCGGATTATTTCTGCAGGCACCGGTACTAAAGGCCAAGGGCGATGAAGACGATGAAGACGAGTATTATCTGGTAAACTGTACGGAGAAGGAGGCCTATGAGAAGGGCTACGACTATTACAGGGCGTGGTATATCTGCAACAAGGGAAATTACTGCCAGCTCTACTACGGCTACCAGCCGCCCTATCATTCGGTCGTGACAAAGAACCGCAGGGACCAATCCTATCAGTATGAGGTATGGCAGTGGCGTGTCCTGACCTTCAACCTGTCCGAGCTGACGGCGCATTCGGTGAAGGAGAATGCGTACTGTGAGGCTCTTTTGTTCAATCTTCTGTACGACGAGGACAGCGCCAGCATGTTTGATACAGCCACAAACGACGCGACGGGCGCCATCGGGGAGATCAACAAGACGGTAAAAAACACCGGCATTTCCGCCTGGAAAAAGCTTGGCAAGGGGATATACAAAGGGGATGTCTGGGATGCTTACAGCAAGATCGAGGGAAAAAGCGTGGCTGAGATCGAGGAGCTTGTAAAGGAGGCCAACAAGACCTCTGAGCTTAACGATATCATCGGGGATTTCAGCGACGCGGCCAAGATCATCGATACCTGCGCGACGGCAGGAGACTATATCACGGGATTGACGAAGGTGGCGCAGTTAGTCGGCAAGAGCAACGATATGAGCCACATTCTCGCGGACATGAGCGCCGATACCACCAATACGGCGTATTCCGCTGCCCTTGACAATTTCTCCGCCTACCTGTCTGAGTCCATCACAAAGGATGAGGCGAACCAGATCTTTACGGGGGCGATGGGAACCAGGGAGGCGCTTGACAAGGCGGTAGACGCGATCTGGGGCGCTGTCTGCAAGAAGAATGTGGCGGCCGCCGGAATTGCAGTGGGCTCGTCGGTGGGCAAGTTCCTGTCCAACACCCTGACGGGAAACGACGACCAGTACAACAAATTCAATGAGCTGGAGGTCTACTATGATATCGAGCGGCTTCTGCACAACGAGGTGGACAACCTGATCTACAAGATCGACGACGGGGATGAGGTAGCGGCCAGGCGGTTTCTGGTGGCCTACGGCATGCTGAAAAATATGTACAACATCAGCCTGGACTGCTATGAATCTTACGCGGACAAGATGTACAAGGCCGGGTTTCTGAACATGGCGTTTCCGGGGATCAATGGAAATAAATATGAAAACGCGATGACGATCTGCGAAAACCTGCGCACTGCTGTCAACAACCTGTTCTATGCGGATATGGCAGAGGCGGACAAGGCCTATCAGGCGGCAGAGCGGAAGTTTGACGACACGGATTCCGGCGTTGTCGTGAACAATACGGTTCCGACTACCATTGAGGAGGACCGGGAGACCTGTAAGGAGCATAGGGATACCTTTACCTACGTGATCAATAAGAATACCGTGGTGGACCGGGATAAGGAAATCTACGGCAGCGTCATGCTGGACAGCGGGGCGCTGGATCTTAACGGGCATAAGCTGACGGTGTACGGAAGCGCATTTCTTACGGGCAAGTTGACGGTCAACGGCGTGCTGGATGTGAAGGGGGATGTGTACCAGTATGATTCGTCCATGGAGCTTACGGGAGCAAGCACCGTGATGGTTGGCGGGAATTATTACCAGCGGGGCGGCAGCCTGAGTGTGCGCGGCGGCAGCCTGACGGTTGGCGGCGATCATGAGATCGGCTATCTGGATGCAGGCGGAAATCCGATCTATGATGAGCATACCATGTTTTATGTGGATGAGGACGGCCAGATAAAGATCGGCGGCAGCTTTATCGTGCATAAGCTGTATTCCTCCTCCTGCGAGAAGGGAACCATGGAGGTCGGGAAAAGCGTGCAGGTGGGCGCGGAGGATGGTACCTATCTGTACGGGAAGTCCGGGTTTACACTGACCCTTTCCGGGACATCCGATGTGCGGATCGAAAATGTCAGCGGGATCAATCTCGTGATCAAAAATGCGGCGGAGAGAAACATCACGATGGCAGGTCTTGTGGGAGCCTCGGGATTAAGCGGCGGCGCGATGACGATCCATCCGGAAAAGCTCCGGTTTAGCGCGGCCATGGAAAACGACGTGGTGATCGACGGGGATGCCGAGATCTGCGGGAACGTATTCTTAAAGACCCACAGCCTGACCATTAACGGCAGCCTGACACACACAGGCGGAGGGATCGGGGATCCTTATTATGATAAAGACAGCGCGTCCGTTTCCGATACGGGAACCCTGAACGTGAAAGGGAATGTGACGCAGCGGGACGGATCGCTCCATCTGTCCGAGGGAGGAAACGCCCTGATCGCAGGAAATTATTACCAGCGGGGCGGCAGCGTGTCTGTGTCAGGCGGCAGCCTGACGGCCTACGGCGATCATGAGATCGGCTATTTGGACGCAGACGGAAATCCGCTCTACGACGATCATACCATGTTCAGCGTGACGGAAGATGGACAGGTGAAGATCGGAGGCGGCTTTACCGCCCATAAGCTGTATTCCTCCTACTGTGAGAAGGGAACCATGGAGGTCGGAAAAGGCGTGCAGGCAGGCGCGAAGGATGACAGCAGCCTGGATGGAAAGTCCGGTTTTACGCTGACGCTTTGCGGGACTGCCGATGCGCGGATCGAAAATGTAAATGGAATGAAAATCGTGATCGAAAACGCGGCGGAGAGAACCATCACCATGGCGGGACTTATAGGTCCGTCCTCCCTTGGCGGCGGGGATCTGACGGTCAGCCCGGAAAACCTCCGGTTTTACGGTGGGCTGGAAAACGATGTGGTGATCGACGGCGATGTGGAGATCTGCGGGAATCTATCCCTGAACGGCCATTCCCTGACGGTGAAGGGAAATATGCTTCACACATATGGAAGCCTGGAGCTGGAAAAGGGAACCCTGCAGATCGGGGGAGATTATACGGCTGCGGTGAAAACCTCAGACGGATATGGACAGACGGATTACGCAGGGCTTTCCATGGCCAATCCGGAGGATCAGATCATTGTCGGCGGCGATATGCTGGTGTACACAGAGAGAGGATCCCAGATGACAGACGGCGTGCTGGAGGTAAAGGGTGATTTTACCCAGAAAGGGGAAAACTCGTACGCCTTCGCACCGTCACAAAACCATGTGACCAGGTTAAGCGGAACCACACTTCAGAGGATCACCTTTGAAGCGGACACGAAATTCAACAGGCTGGAGCTTGGACAGTATGAGGAAAATTATGTCTTTACTCCAGAGGAATGCTGGGTGACAAAGACGGTCTACTGTCCGCATACGGACAAGGAGGTGCGCGGCAGGGTAGAGGCGACCTGCATGGAGGACGGCTACAGCGGGGATACCTACTGTGCATCCTGCGGCATCCTGCTGGAGCAGGGCAGCAAGGTGAGGGCGGAAGGCCATAAGATCGTGGAGGATCCTTCCGTGGAGCCGACCTGCACCGAAGCAGGAAAGACTGCCGGCAGGCATTGCTCGGTATGCGGCCAGGTGCTGAAGGAACAGACGGAGATTCCGGCAAAAGGACATGTCTGGGATCAAGGCACAGTGACGAAGGTACCCACGGCAGGTGAAAAGGGAGTGAAGACCTATACCTGTACCGTCTGCGGACAGACCAGGATCGAGGAACTGGACGCTGAAGGCGGACAGGGAAGCACAGAACAGACCGGAAATCCTGGCGGACAGGGAAGCACAGAGCAGACCGGAAATCCTGGCGGACAGGGAAGCACAGAACAGACCGGAAATCCTGGCGGACAGGGAAGCACAGAGCAGACCGGAAATCCTGGCGGACAGGGAAGTACAGAGGCAAATCCGGCGTCACAGGACGCAACAGAGAAGCCGGAAAACCCGACGGAACAGCGCACGACAGAGAAGTCCTCGGAACCGTCCACACAGGCTGCGACACAGGCGCAGACAACGCAGGGCGGACAGGCCTCCACGGAGAAGCCCGCAAAGGACCACGCGACGAAGCTGAACCTCGCCAATAAAAAGACGTATAAGTTTTCAAAGAAAGTAACCATAAAGGATGCGGATGGGCTGAAGACCGTAAAGGTGAACGGTAAGACGCTCAAGGTGAAGAACGGAAAGAAGAGCTGTTCGTTTAAGTTGTCCACCTTCAAAAAATACCTCAGGAAGGGCAAATGGAACAAGCTCGTGGTGACAGATCTCGCAGGCAGGAAAAAGACGATAAAATTTAAGGTCAGATAGGGGTAAGAGGAATTGGAAACCTACTTGAATCCCGGAAATAGCGGGTTTGCTGAGATAGATCCCAGGATGCTGGAGCAGTTCGGCGGCAGGATATTACTCGTTGGTATCAATTACGATGTAGATGCGAAGCAGCGCGTTGTAAGAATCCGGCAGCCGCACCGGATTCTTACAGCATCGTGATCTTTCCGGCCAGCTCGCGGAGCTGGCGCTTGAGTTCATCCACCTCCTGCTGCAGCCTGGTGTTTTTCTCCTGTTCCAGCTTTAACTGCCTGCTTTGAGTAATCCGTGGGCTTTTCCGGAGCGATCAGACACACAATACGAGACTTTGATCACCGCATCGCCCTAAACATTCTCACTGCCGCAGCGTAATACAGCTTTTCCGCATTCGTCATCGCATATTCAATTGTCATATCATCTTCCATGATCGTCAGAAGGGAGGTTATGCCGCAGTCGTACAGCGCGCCTGCACCTTCTCCGATCGAGCCGCAGAGTGCTGTCACAGGAATATTATGCGCCTTCGCCCGAAGCCCCACGCCCTGCATAACCTTGCCGCAAACGCTCTGATGATCGGCTCTGCCTTCTCCGGTGATCACCATATCAATACCGTTTAAACGATCGTCAAAGCCGATCAGATCAAGAACCGTGTCGATTCCGGATCTCATCTTACCTTTGCAAAAAACATTCAGAGCCGCTCCGAGTCCGCCTGCCGCGCCCGCACCGCGAATGGCGTCGCAGTCAACGCCGAACTGCCGCTTTATCACGTCTCGATAATTCTGCATACCGCGCTCCAGAATAGCAAGCGTTTTGCTGTTCGCGCCTTTCTGACGGGCAAATGTATATGTCGCGCCGCTCCTGCCGCAGAGAGGGTTCGTTACATCGCACATCACGGTGAACCGGCACTCAGAAACGCGTTTGTCGATGGTGCTTGTGTCTATCCGCAAAACAGAAGCAAGATCACTGCCGACACCCGAAAGCTCATTTTCCTTATCGTCGAGGAACCTCACTCCGAGCGCACGCATACAGCCCATTCCACCGTCGTTTGTGGCTGAGCCGCCGATAGCAACAGAAATGTCGCGGCAGCCTCTGTCGAGAGCGCTGAGTATCAGCTCGCCCGTGCCGAATGTCGATGTGCCGAGAGGATTGCGCTGCTTTTCGGGCACAAGCACAAGCCCTGAAGCCGCCGCCATTTCGATGATGGCTTTGTCTTCAAAAACACCGTATGGGGCATGGATCGTGTTCATAAGAGGATCATGCACACAGGCGCTTACAATGCTGCCGTGTGCTGCGTTTACTATCGCCGTGACCGTTCCCTCACCGCCGTCGGCAACGGGTAAGCCGATACATTCGCAGTCTGCAAAAACCTCGTGTGCAGCCATGCTCAGCAGCTCTGTGATCCGGCTGCTCGTCAGGCTGCCCTTGAATGAATCGGACGCAAAGAGAAATTTCATTTTATCATCTCCAAGGTAATAATACACTTAATGTTTCGCTGTATTTTTCTGCTTTCATAATATCAATTTTGAAGTGAAAACACAAGCGCGGGAACGATAAATAATTGGTAACTGTTCAGTATTTGCTGAATAGATACATGTAAGATAGTTCCTGTTTAATTATGCTTGCATTTCCCCTCCCATTGTGGGAAAATAGGAGAAGAAACAGGAGTGGGAGGTATGTGATGAATTACAGGGGTTTTGTGATGAGCCATGGCGGGAAGGTCAGGATGAACAATGAGGATAACGCGTATCTGGACGGATATTACAGAAGCGACGTGCAGGTCTTTGAGTGGCACCGGTTCTGTGAGGTACAGGATTCCCTGCTCGCGGCGGTGTTTGACGGAATGGGTGGCGAACGGGATGGAGAGATCGCCTCACGGATCGCGGCGGAGTCTATGTGTCGGATGAAAAAATGGAGGTTCTCCGAGATCGTGGAGAGCTATATTATTGATACCAATGAGGAGATCGCTTTATATAACAGGTCGGGCAATATGGGAACCACCTTTGTGGCGGTTTCGGTTGAGAATAATTATTACCGGTTTTATAATCTGGGAGACAGCAGGGGATATCTGTACAGGGATGGGGAACTGTCACAGATGACGGAGGATCACACGCTGATCCGGATGCTGCTTAAGGATAACAAGATCACGAAGGAGCAGGCCGCGAAGCATCCTGCGAGGCATGCGCTTGTGCAGTATCTGGGTATGCATGAGGACGGGGAGGTGATCTATCCGGAGTGTGACCTGTCGAAAATGCCGGTGCAGAGCAGCCCGGGAGATATCTGCCTTCTGTGTTCGGACGGGCTGACCGATATGCTTTCGGAGGCCCAGATCGCCCGGATTCTGGCGAAGGAGATCGCGGTGCAGGACAAGACGCAGCTGATGCTGGATGAGGCCCTTGCCGCGGGCGGTAAGGATAATGTAACAATATTGCTGCTGGAGTGTATAGAGTAGGACGGGGATAGGGACTATGCAGGATCAAGAGATACAGGAACAGTTAAATAAAATATGGAGCGGGTGGAAGCTTGGAGAGCTGTTGGGCGAGGGGGCCTACGGGAAGGTGTTCCGCATCGAGAGGGATGAGTTCGGTCATGTTTATGAGTCCGCCCTGAAGGTCATTTCAATCCCGCAGAACCAGAGCGAGCTGCAGTCGGTGATTTCAGAGGGGATGGATCTGGACAGCGCGGCGGTGTATTTTTATGGAATTGTGCAGGAAATCGTCGAGGAATTCACGCTGATGTCCAGCTTAAGGGGTAATACGAATATCGTGAGCTATGAGGATCACGCGGTGGTGCCGATCGAGGGCGCGCTTGGGTGGAACATCTTTATCCGGATGGAGCTGCTGACGCCGATGCTGGATTATCTGCAGACGCATAAGGCGACCAGAAAAGAGATTCTGAAGATGGGCGTGGATATGTGCCAGGCGCTTGAGCTGTGCAGGGACTGTGAGATCATTCACCGCGATGTCAAGCCCGAGAATATTTTCGTTTCCAAGATGGGCAGATACAAGCTGGGAGATTTTGGCATCGCCAGAAAGATGGAGAAGACGACGGGCAACCTGTCCAGAAAGGGCACGCTGAATTATATGGCGCCGGAGGTGTTTAACGGGATACCCTACGGCGAGACGGTGGACAGCTATTCCCTGGGGCTTGTCCTTTACCGGATGCTGAATCAGAACAGGATGCCGTTTTTTCCGCCGTATCCGCAGCCATTGCGCTATTCTGACAAGGAGGCGGCTAATGAGAAGCGGATGAGCGGCGCTCCGATGCCGCCTCCGTGCAACGCTAAGGGTAGGCTTGCTGAGATCGTGCTGAAGGCGTGCGCGTTCAGGCCGGAGGATCGCTACAGCGACGTATCGCAGATGAAGGATGACCTGCTTGAACTGCTGCGCGCTGAGGGGAAAAAGGGCGAAGAGAGGCCGGCGGGGCATACGGAGGCGTACCAGGACTTTGGACAGAATTACACGCAGAATCTGACGGCGCAGGGAACGGAACAGGAAAATGGCGTGCTTATAGATGGAGAGCCGACTTCCCAGCTTACAGGGCAGCAGATTCCCGGCGCGTATGCTGAGGGAACACAGGACGGGTTTGCGGATGCGCATGCCGGTGGATTCCGGACTGTACAGGGTGAACAGGACAGTGCGGACATATCGTCTGCCGTAAGCGGGAACGGCTTTGGCAGCGCTTCGGCAGTGGAGCCGCAGGGCGCGGACATATCGTCTGCCGGAGATTACAGCAGCTCTGGCAGCGCTGCTGTAAAGCTGCAGGATGCGTCGGCAATTGGAGCCCGGGGAAACAACGGGACAGACAGTCTCTCTGCGGGAACGCGGGCAGGCTGGAGCAGCACGGATATATCGGGAACCGGGATATCGGGTAGCAGCGGCGCGGATACCTCCCGTGCAGGAATGAGGGACGGAGGAGATTCTGCGGCGCAGCCTAAGGAAGGAACACGGGATCCGGAGAGCGGCTGGATCAGGCCGGACAGGACGGCTGCGGAGACATCGGAATCCGGTTCCCTGCAGGGCAAATATGCGGGTTCCGGCAATAGATCATTTTCAATCGGACCGGCGGTTGCTGCCGGGATTCTGGTGGTTACAGTGCTGGGATTTTGCATAAGCCGCGGGCTTGGAAAGAATAAGGTGCCGGACATGAAGGGATATACACTGGCAGAGGCTGTTGACCTGGCCTGGTCGGACGGATCCCAGCTTGTCGTGCAGTCTTCCGGCGAGGCGTATTCGGATACGGTCGCGAAGGGCAAGATCATCTCGCAGGATGTGGAGCCGGGAACCTCGATAAAAAAAGGGGAAACCATTACGGTGGTCGTGAGCAAGGGCAAGGCTGCCACGGTGCCGGAGGTGACGGGAAAACCGCGTGAAGAGGCAAAGTCCCTGGTAGAGGCAGCGGGACTGGTCTATTCTGAATCGGAGGAGGTGTTTTCCGATACAGTACCGGCGGGCAGTGTGGTATCCCAGAAAGAGGCGGCGGGCGTCGTCCTGGACAGCGGGGAGAAGGTTGCCGTGGCTGTGAGCAAGGGTCCTGAATTTGTCGAGGTGCCGGAGCTGGCTGGAAAGACAGTAGCGGAGATGGAACAGGCGCTGATAGCTGTGGGCTTAAGCTGCGGGTCAGAGTTGGAATACAGCAGTACGGTGGAACAGGGGAGGGTGATCCGGCAGGATACCCCGGCTGGAACAAAGCTTGCGCCTGGTTCCATGATCAATATTGCGGTGAGCAAGGGACCGGATCCTGCCAAGGAAAAGACAAAAAAGAAGAAATCAGATTCTTCCAAGAAATCAGATTCTTCCAAGAAATCAGATTCTTCCAAGAAATCAGATTCTTCCAAGAAATAGAGGGTGAGCACACCTGTAAATACACAGGACAGGCAATTATCCGAAAAAATACATGAGAATGAAAGGTGAAAGGCCATATGATAAGAAGAGGATTTGGAAACAGGAAAAAAAGGAAACTTGCGCAGGCGGCCTGCACCGCGATGCTGCTTGCCGCCTCCCTCACCGGATGCGGGGCTGCTTCTGTGGAACAGAAGGGGAAGGCTCCGGCAGACGCGGAAGAAACCGTCCAGGACGGGAACGGAACGGATGCGGAATCTGCAAAGGCGACGGAGGACGGCAGCGTGGAGGAAACAGCACAGGAGGATGATAGCTCAAAGCTGGCGCAGACTCCGCTGGATATCAGCATTCGCAGTCATCATTTTTATGAGAGCAATGAGGAGGATTATACATCGCTTTATGAGGCATCCTATGATGAGGTGCTTTTGTCGGAACAGGCAAAGGCAGCTTATCCGGAGCTTGCGTCCGCGCTGGATCAGTATAATAAAGAGAAACAGGATATTGCGGTTGCGGATAAGGATTCCCAGCTTGCGGCTGCAAAGGAGCAATATCAGGCAAGCCCGGAGATGTTTTCAGCCTATGAGAGCAAGAACAGCGTTTTCATCCGCAGGGCTGATGCGGAGGTGCTGAGCCTTCAGGAATACGGGTATAGCTATGCGGGCGGCGCCCATGGATACTATGGGCACAGTGGAACGGTATTTGACGTAAAGACAGGGAAAAAGATCGGGCTTTCAGAAGTGGTCGACGACCTGCCGGCGCTGTCTGCCTATGTGGCCGCAAGAGTGAAGGAGCTGTATCCGGATCTGGAGCCTGTGACGGGTACCATGGAAGAGGCGGTTGAGAGCTGTGTCACAGGGAAGGATGACGCCCAGACTGCATGGACGATGGATCCGCTCGGCATTACCCTTTATTTTTCACCCTATACGCTGGGTTCCTATGCGGACGGTGAACAGCAGATATTTGTCGGCTTCGCTGAAAAGCCGGAGCTATTTACCGACAGCTACGGGGAACAGAGGGGCGCGTTCGGGTATCAGTTTGATACCTGGCAGCCATTGTCCGTGGACCTTAATGGGGACGGTGCGATGGACAGGCTGGAGGTTCGCGGCGTCATAGAGGATAATGATTATGGGTATAATAAAAATGTGGAGATCATAATCAATGACCGGACCTATACCGGGGAGGCGTATGGATTTGATGTACAGCCTACGCTGGTCAGAAATACAGATGGAAAATACTTTGTGTATATC
Source organism: uncultured Clostridiaceae bacterium (assembly GCA_946185495.1). GTDB lineage: Bacteria > Bacillota > Clostridia > Lachnospirales > Lachnospiraceae > CAG-590. The sequence goes on from CAMHJT010000030.1 coordinate 21,471, forward strand.
GCGACGTCTGAGGAAAATGACTGGCATTGCCTGTATATATTTGATGTCAACGGGGAGCAGCCGTTTAAAATAGGAGAGGTCAACGGGGAGGTATCCTGCGAGAACGCGGAATACGCGTATGAGGAAGGATACTACTGGGAACTGCATTCACAGCTCTACCGTCCGGAGAGCTTCTATCTGGAGACCAGGATGCAGACCTTAAGCACCTTTAACGCTGCAAAACCTTATAAGGTCGGCGCGACGGGCATGGCAGAGCCGCAGGCTCCATGGTACACGACCTCGAATGGAATAGAGCTTACCTCCAAACAGGAACTTTTGCTTGATATTGTGGACGAGGAAAAGGGCGAGGCCATAGAGTCCGGCGTGAGCATTCCTTCCGGTACAAAGTTCACAATCTGGCGGACGGATAACAAGAGCTTTGTGGACTGCCGGCTCTCGGACGGCAGGATCGCGAGGGTTCCCGTGGAGAATGAGGACTGGCCCCAGAAGGTGAATGGAACCGATATTGAAGAGGTCTTTGAAGGAATCATTTTCGCGGGCTGATGGCGCGCATGGTGAGATCATCGGTCGGATAGGCGGAAATGCTTTTTAAAGGAATCATTTTCGCGGGCTGACAGCGGCGCATGAAGCCGGATATAGACTTTATTTATAGAGGAGAAGAACAATATGAAACCATTGATCATGAAACGGATGACTGCAGGTGTGCTGGCAGCTGTTATGGCGGTAACGATGCTGCCCGGCAGCTTTTCGGAGGCAAAGACGATACAGACGGACCGGCTTGGCGCTATGTATGCCGGCCTTTCCGGTCTGGAAAAGGGGAACGGCCTTAGGAGGCTTGGGGAAGGAGATCAGGTAGGAACCACCGAATCCAAAGGGGAAACCGCGACCACGGAGTCCAAGGCAGAGGCAGGAACCACCGAGTCCGGGGGGAAAACCGCGACTACCGAATCCAAGGGAAGCACAGAGGAAACGACGGAGAGCGGGGAACAGGCTCCGGTATTTGAGAAGCTTGTGGCAGAGAAGGAAAAAACCGTTTATTTTGCCGGGGAGACTATTTCCTGGAATGACCTGAAGGTGACGGCACAGTACACTGACAAGAGCACTCAGGAGGTTGCCGCAGCCACAGAAAAGGATCCGGAGGGATATGTCTTAAGCGGCGTGGCAGGAATCGATATGGACAAGGCGGGTACCTATGAGGTGAACGTTATTTACCAGGAACAGACGGCGCTCATCAGTATTGTGGTACGGGAAAATGTGGTGGAAGAGCTTAAAGTGACGAAGGAGAATACCGAGTATTTCACCGGTGATGAGATCTCCTGGGATGATCTGAAGGTCACAGCCATTTATACAGACGAGAAGGAAGTGGCTGTCTCCAAAGCCGAAGAGGACAAGCCGGATGGATATGTGCTGGAAGGCCTGGACAAGCTGGATACTTCAAAGGAGGGCAGCTATGAGGTGAAGGTTTCCTATGGGAAAAAGAGCGCGGTGGTCATGATCCGGATCGCGAAGCCGGCAGAGCTTACCGGAATCGCGGTGGAAAAGACCAAGGTGGATTACACGCAGGACGACAAGGTGACCTGGGAGGATCTTGTCATCACGGCGACCTTCTCCAATGGTGTGACGAAGAAATACAGTGTGAAGGATCAGACGGCAGGCGTGGATCTCACCAGGGACGCTGATTACAGGGCGCTTTGGAAGGAGCTTTACGATGTGGAGATCGGCGATACGGATCTCTCCTCACAGGGAGAGAAGGTTGTCCTGGTGACCCTTACTGTGAAGACGGAGGGGCAGAAGGGGCAGCCGGTCACAAAGGAGGCGGGGATCAAGCTGCGCGTCCAGAATGTGATGACCAAGCTGAAGGTGAGCAAGACCAAGAAGACGTATACCGTAAATGATCCGCTGAACCTGGACGACCTCAAGGTAACGGTGTATTACAATAACAATACAAAACGGAAAAAGGTCCTTGCGGTGACGGATTATTCCACCAACGCGTCAGCCATCAAGCTGGCTCCGGCCGGCAAGAAGAAGCTGACCGTCACATATTCGGAGAAGGATCTTTTTACCGGCGAGCCCAGGACCCTGACGGAGACGATCACGCTGACGGTCAAGGTGCCGGAGGTGCCGGTCGTGAACGGCGTGCGCACCGCTGATGTAAAGGCCTTTGGCGCGGAACCGAATGATCTGCTGACGGACAAGGCTGCGATCCAGGACGCGCTGGATGTGGAGGCAACGGCTGAGGTACCGCTGATCGTCTATGTGCCGGCGGGAACCTATTATATTGGCAATAACCTGTATATTCATTCCAATACTACGCTGCGTCTGGCAGAGGGCGCAGTGATCGTCCGCAATTCCCAGCTCAAGGCCGGAGACGGACGGGAGGGCGTCAACCACAATATGATCCGCGTGGCGAGCAGCGGAACTACCACCAATACCATCGGCGGTTATGACAACGGCAAGAATATCGTGATCGAGGGCGGCACCTGGGACGGCGGCAATGTGGCCAAGGCGACAGGTACCAGCAACGTGATCAACATCGGGCACGCGGAGAATGTTGTGATCCGCAATACAACGATCAAGAACTGCTACGGCAGCCACCTGATCGAGTTTGCGGGCGTAAAGCACGCGGAGGTCTACGGCTGCAGCTTCAGTGATTTCCGCAGGGAGACCAACGGCGTCGAGAGCGAGGCGATCCAGCTGGATGTCTGCAATTCGGACTGGAACCAGGCATACCTTCCGGATGGAACCGCATGTGAGGATATTAATATCCACGACAACACCTTCAAGAATTATCCGGTTGCTGTCGGCAATCATCACCTTATGGAGGGACATCACAACAAGAACATTGTGGTAACAGGCAACCAGATCAGCTGCGACAAAAAGGACGGTTATCAGGGCATCTTTATTTACGGCTGCGATGATACGGTGGTTACAGGAAATACGATCTCCGGTTTTGAGAACGGCATGAAGGCGTATGGCTGTGAGAATTTCGTGATGCAGAAAAACACGATCAGCGACTGCAGCTTCGGAATCGTTTCCGCGGGCTACAGCACAGGCAAGCTGGTGGAAAATGAGATTTCGGACACTTCGTATCAGGGAATTTTTGTCTATGACGGCAGCAAGCTGTCCGCCGTGTCTGACAATATTTTAAATGACGTGGGAATAGGGAACGGCACCCCGAGGGATGGAATCGCGGTATGCGGCTCAGGCTGTACTGTGACCAATATCACGGGCAATACCATTGACCACACGAACCGCCATGGCATTTATGTATATTCCGGGGCGGGAGCAACCAAGATCACCGGCAATGTGATTGCCAATGTGACTGGAACCGGCGTCTATGTCTACGAGGCGGCATCCAAGGTGAAGGTGAAGTCCAATGAGATTGACCGGGCGGGAACCACGGCTATCAAGGTGGCAAGCACCGCAAAGGTGAGCCAGAAATATACCTTCGCGCCGGTTGTCAAGAGCCTGAAGCTGAAGGCTGGAACCATGAAGATCAAGGCTTCTTATATCCGCAAGGTGGAGCTCAGATTTAAGAACAAGGTGTACACCAAATCGACGAAGAAAAAGAATTATACGATGACCTTTAAGAAGTATAAGAAAAAGGTCAAGACGGCTGAGGTGTCCTTTACGGATAAATATAAGAATGTGGTGATCAGGGAGGTCACAGTGAAATAAGAAAAAATATCGTAAAGATTGATCATTGCCGTATTGATAACAGATGGAAGCTGTGATATGATGGATAGTGTGGGAAAATGGAAGTAAGGGCCGGAAAACAGGCTCAATAGAATATATGGGAGGGTTAAAACGAATGAGAGCAAGTGGAGTATTATTGCCGGTGAGCAGCATTCCTTCAAAATACGGGATCGGGTGCTTTTCATCAGAAGCGTATGAGTTTGTGGATCAGCTCGCGAGGGCAGGACAGACCTATTGGCAGATTCTGCCGCTGGGACCTGTGGGATACGGGGATTCCCCGTACCAGTCCTTTTCCACCTTTGCTGGCAACTGCTATTACATCGATCTGGAGAAGCTGATCGAGCAGGGCTGGCTGACGA
>CAMHJT010000031.1 GCA_946185495.1 uncultured Clostridiaceae bacterium
CAGGGTGTACATCATGGCTGCGCACCGATTCCGGAAGAGGCAAAGTGGGTACAGGCGAAGGAAGTTAAAGACATTTCCGGTCTGACACATGGCATTGGCTGGTGTGCTCCGCAGCAGGGAGCCTGCAAGCTGACACTGAATGTGAAGGAGGGCATCATCCAGGAGGCGCTGGTGGAGACGATTGGATGCTCCGGTATGACGCATTCCGCAGCGATGTCTTCTGAGATCCTTCCCGGACTGACTGTTATGGAAGCGCTCAATACCGACCTGGTATGTGACGCGATCAATACAGCGATGAGAGAGCTGTTCCTGCAGATCGTGTATGGCCGTACACAGAGCGCGTTTTCTGAGGAAGGCCTTCCGATCGGCGCCGGCCTGGAGGATCTGGGCAAGGGGCTTCGCTCCCAGGTGGGTACCATGTATGGTACGCTGAAGAAGGGACCGCGCTACCTGGAGATGGCTGAGGGTTATGTTACCGCAATCGCACTGGATGCAGACGATCTGATCATCGGATATAAGTTTGTAAACCTTGGAAAGATGACAGATTTCATCAAGAAGGGTGATGATCCGAACACTGCATACGAGAAGTCCTGCGGACAGTATGGACGGGTTGCAGATGCTGTGAAGCTGATTGATCCGCGTACTGACAAAGAACTTGCGAAATAATAGAAGGAGGTAACGTAAGAATGGCATTATTTGAATCCTATGAGAGAAGAATTGATAAGATTAATGAAGTATTAGGCAGTTATGGTATCTCCTCTATTGAAGAAGCGGAGAAGATCACGAAGGATGCCGGTCTCGATGTTTATAATCAGGTGAAGGGCATTCAGCCGATCTGTTTTGAGAATGCTTGCTGGGCTTATACGGTTGGCGCAGCCATCGCGATCAAGAAGGGCTGCCGCAAGGCTGCTGACGCTGCAGCGGCAATCGGCGAGGGACTTCAGGCATTCTGTATTCCCGGTTCTGTTGCGGATACACGTAAGGTAGGACTTGGACACGGCAACCTTGGCAAGATGCTGCTGGAGGAGGAGACAGAGTGCTTCTGCTTCCTGGCAGGACATGAATCCTTCGCGGCTGCAGAGGGCGCGATCGGTATTGCTGAGAAGGCCAACAAGGTTCGCCAGAAGCCGCTGCGCGTCATCCTGAATGGACTTGGCAAGGACGCGGCGCAGATCATTTCCCGTATCAACGGCTTTACCTTTGTAGAGACAGAGTATGATCCTTATACCAATGAGGTGAAGGAGGTATTCCGCAAGTCTTATTCAGAGGGACTTCGCGCGCAGGTGAACTGCTACGGCGCAAACTCTGTTTCAGAAGGCGTAGCGATCATGTGGAAAGAGGGCGTAGATGTTTCCATTACCGGTAACTCTACCAACCCGACCAGATTCCAGCATCCCGTTGCAGGTACCTACAAGAAGGAGTGCAATGAGAAGGGCAAGAAATATTTCTCAGTTGCATCCGGTGGTGGTACAGGCCGTACCCTGCATCCGGACAACATGGCAGCAGGTCCTGCTTCCTATGGTATGACGGATACGTTGGGACGTATGCATTCTGACGCGCAGTTTGCGGGTTCTTCCTCCGTTCCGGCGCATGTGGAGATGATGGGATTGATCGGCGCAGGCAACAATCCGATGGTCGGCATGACAGTTGCGGTTGCTGTATCCATCGAGGAGGCTGCGAAGGCTGGCAAGTTTTAAATAATGGATATGTACCTGCTCCCTATGGACAAAAGCCTGAAGGGAGCAGGTTTTTTATCGCCGTGAAACCGGAATGCAGGTGGTTTTATGCCGGCTGAGGATCGAATGGTGATTATATTACAGGGAAGCCGAAAAGCCGTAAAGAAAAGGCGGCCGGCCGACTGCCTTTCCAGAGGAGAGAATGAGATGGTAGAACAGGTTGTAAAGGAATTGATAAAAAGGAAATGGCGTATTTCCTTTGCGGAGTCCTGTACAGGAGGACTTGCGGCTGGAACGCTGGTAGACGTGCCGGATGCCTCGAAGGTGCTGGATGTAAGCTTTGTCACTTATGCCAATGAGGCGAAGCAGAGATATCTGGGAGTCAGTCCGGAAACGATCGAGGCCTGCGGCGTGGTCAGCGAGGAGGTGGCCCGCGAGATGGCAGAGGGAGTGGCGCACGAGGCCGGCAGCCAGGTAGGTGTGGGAATTACCGGAGTGGCAGGGCCGTCCGGGGGGACACAGCAGAAGCCGGTAGGCATGGTGTGCTTTGGATTTTATGTGGATGGAAGCTGTGTGACAGATACCTGCCAGTTTGGTGAGATAGGAAGGAATGAAGTGCGGAGAAAAAGCGTAGAGTATGTGTTTGGCAGGCTCGCGGAGCTTCTGGGATAAATCGTAGCTGCTCAGAAGGTCTGCGTATTTACTGCGCAGACCTTGTCAATACAGTATATTCTGCCAGGCAGCAGGGGAATCCCCCTGCTTGATTTCAGACATTTTACAAAAGCATTTTACTGCTTCCTCCAGGCGGCGGGTGCCAGCAGCATCAACATGGGAAAGAGCTCCAGACGCCCTGCAAGCATGTCAAACATGAGCACCACCTTGGAGAAGGGGGAGAACACGTCAAAGTTGCAGGTAGGGCCGACTAGCGAAAGTCCGGGACCGATGTTGCCCACAGCGGAGGCGACAGCCGTAAAATTGGTGACAAGATCCAGCTCGTCTACGCTGACCAGCAGGACGGAGCCCACAAAAATCACGCCGTAAACGATCAGGAAAATATTGGCGGAACGCAGCACGTCATGTGGAAGCGGCTTGTCATCGATTTTGATGATCTTTACATTCCGGGGATGGCACAGATGCGCGATCTCTTTTTTTACGGTTTTTAAGTAGATCAGGATGCGGGATACCTTGATGCCCCCGCAGGTGCTTCCAGCGCAGCCGCCCACGAACATTAAAAGAACCAGCAGTGTTTTGGAGAAGGAGGGCCACAGGTCAAAGTCAGCGGACGAAAAACCGGCGGTTGTCATGATGGAGCCCACCTGTAAAAACGCGTGCCGGACGCCCGGCTCGACCGGATAACCGGCCCGGATGATATCCACCGCTATAGCTGCGGTCGCGGCAAAGAAAATGCCGGTATAGAGCTTGATCTCCTCGATGGAAAAGGCGTCCCGCAGCCTGCCGATCCAAACAAAAAAATAAAAGTTATAGTTGAAGCCTGAGATAAATAGGAAAACCGCGACAACATACTGCACAGTGGAGGAATACGCGCCGAGGGACGCGTTCCATACGCCGAAACCGCCGGTGCTTGTGGTCGTAAACGAGGTGCAGACCGCGTCGTATACGGGCAGTCCCGCGATGATCAGGCAGACGCATTCAACTGCTGTCAGCACAAAATAAATGACATACAGATAAGAAGCGGTCTTTCTCACCTTCGGCACCAGCTTGCTCACATTGGGACCTGGGCTTTCCGCCCGCATGAGATACAGGTCCTGTCCGCCTGTCAGCGGGATGACGGCAAGCATGAAGACGAGGATTCCCATTCCGCCGATCCACTGGATAAAGCATCGCCAGAACATCATGCTGCGGGACATTTTTTCTACATCGTGCAGGATGGAGGCTCCGGTGGTGGTGAATCCGGAAATGCACTCAAACAGCGCGTTGGTAAAGCTTGGAATCTCACCGCTGATATAGAACGGAAGGCAGCCTGTGACAGACAGCAGCAGCCAGCTCAAGGCAGTGATCAGGAACCCCTCCTTTGCGTAAAATTTTGTCTTTTTTGGCCGTTTTCTGGTCAGCAGCCATCCGGCCAGAAAAAGGGGAAGGCTGCAGGCGATAAAATAGACGCTGGAATGCTCGCCGTAGTAAAGTGCTACGGAGATCGGCAGCAGCATCAGAGCCGCGACGGTATTCAGGATCCAGCCAAGAAAATAAAAAATCATTGTAATGTTCATGATGGCCTCCGCTTAATTCAGAATATCCTTGATATCCTTGAGTCCCTTGTTGGTGGTAACGACGATGACGGTGTCGCCATTTTCAATCACATCCTTGCCGGTAGGGGTAATAATGTGCCCGTTGCGGATGATGCAGCAGACAAGAAGGTTCTTCTTCAAGGAAAGCTCCATCAGCGGAACGCCGGTCACGTCGGATTCCTGCTTGATATGGAATTCCAGGGCTTCCACCTTGTCCTCCAGCATCCGGTACAGGGTCTCTATGTTGCTGCCAAAGGAATTCTGCATGGCGCGCACATACTGGATGATGGACTTGGCAGTGATGTTTTTGGGACATGCGATGGTTCCGATGGGAAGATCCTCCACCACCTCCTCAAAGGATACCTTGTCGACCTTCGTGATGATCTTGGCGTTGCTGACCTTATTGGCAAACAGGGAGAGAACCAGGTTTTCCTCATCCAGGTTGGTGAGGGCGACAAAGGCGTCAGTCTGCTCGATGCCCTCCTCCGACAGAAGCTGCCTGTCGGTGCCGTCGCCGCGGATGATCAGCGTATTGGGAAGAAGCTCGCTCAGTCGCTCGCATTTTTCCATGTTCCGTTCGACGATCTTGACCTTGACATGGGCGGCCTCCAGGCGCTGCGTCAGATAGTATGCAATGGTGCTGCCTCCGATGATCATGGCGGACCGGATCGGCTTGGCTTTGATACCGATTTTATTGAGCAGAAAATGGATCTCTGCGGGGGGGACGATGACGTACATATTATCGCCCCTGTAAAGCGTCGCGTTGCCATCGGGGATGATCACCTCATGCCCGCGCTCGATGGCACAGATCAGCGTGCTGGTGTTGACCTTGTTGACAAATTCATAGACCTTCATGTTATGTACGAAGGAGTCGTCCGGAATGCAGAGCTTGATTAGGTTGACACGTCCTCTCGCGAAGGAGGTAATGTCTAATGCGCTCGGCACCTCAATGAGCTGGGCGATGCCCTTCGCGCAGGCGAGCTCCGGGTTGATGGCGAGCGAGAGACCCAGCTCATCCCGCAGGTACCGGATCTCGGCGTTGTATTCCGGGTTGCGCACCCGGGCGATGGTGCTGCAGTTTCCTGTCTTTTTGGCGATCAGGCAGCACAGGAGATTGACCTCGTCCTGTCCTGTGACGGCGATCAGCAGGTCACTGTCCTTGATGCCGGCCTCTAACTGGGTGCGGAAGGAGCTTCCGTTTCCCGCTACTCCCTGAATATCCAGTACGGCCAGGGTATGTTCCAGCTTTTTGGAGTTGGTGTCGATGAGGGTGATGTCATGCCCTTCTTCATTTAATTGTTCTGCAAGGGCGTAGCCTACCTTTCCGCACCCTACGATGATGATCTTCATAATATCCTCCTCTATGAAAGCGGGATTCTGGCCGCCTTCATGTTCCCGTATATCAATCATAACTGCAAAGCAGGTGCCAGACAGTTACGCAGCGGGTGAAGCTTAAGCATCCTCATTCAACCGCTGCAAGGTAATATATACTGTTTTGGCACGGTCTGCGCAGTGAATGCGCAGACGTGCTTAAATTGTTACTTTCAATCTACCAGTATATCACAGATCAGAAAAAAAAGCCAGCATTTGGATCATGACGTAAGGAGCTCATCCGAACTGCTGTAATCACGTAGCTCGGTTCGCGAATCGCCAGCTGTAACGCTTGACAACAGTGCGAAAAATTATATAATGGGTACATAGGCTGAGAAACAGGAGGCGGGAGCTTGTCCTGCGGGCATTGCGGCCGCGGCAGCAGGCGTCGGTGTCCGGGCAGATTGGCCGGAATCAGAGTATAGAGGAGAAGGAAATTTATGGATGAACGGTTAGCGGAGCGGATCAGGCAGTTGAAGGAAGAAAAGGATGCCGTGATCCTGGCGCATTATTATGTGGATGGAGAGGTACAGGAGATAGCGGATTATGTGGGGGATTCCTACTATCTGAGCAAGCTTGCCACGAAGGTGAAGGAGCAGGTGATTTTATTCTGTGGTGTGTCATTTATGGGAGAGAGCGCCAAGATCCTGAATCCTGGGAAAAAGGTTGTCATGGCGGACGCGTGCGCGGACTGCCCGATGGCGCATATGGTGACACCTGAACGGATCGCGGAGGTGCGGTCGGAGTATGAGGATGTGGCAGTGGTGTGTTATGTCAATTCTACAGCGGAGATCAAGGCAGTCTCGGATGTGTGTGTGACCTCTTCCAATGCCATCCGTGTGGTAAAAAGGCTTGCGCAGAAGCACATCTTTTTTGTGCCGGATGAGAATCTGGGACGGTATGTGGCCAGCCAGGTGCCGGATAAGCATTTTATTTTTAATGACGGGTTCTGCCATGTACATAAATCAATAGAGGCGGAGGCCGTGAAGGAGGCGAAGCGCCTTCATCCGGATGCCCCGGTGCTGACACATCCGGAGTGTACGACCGATGTGCTGGAGATTTCTGATTTTATCGGAAGCACCTCGGAGATCATAGATTATGCAACGAAAGATGACCGTACAGAGTATATTATCTGTACGGAAATGGGCGTATTTTTTGAGCTGATGCAGAAGAATCCGGGCAAGCGGTTTTATACGGTCGGACACCGCCAGTTTTGCCCCAATATGAAGCTGATCACGATTGACAAGGTGGTGGAAGCACTGGAGAAGCTGGAGCCTGAGATGGTTCTTGCGGAGGATGTGAGGGAGAAGGCTTTTGCTCCGCTTCAGAAGATGCTGGAGCTTGCGGAGTGAACGCGGCTGCCTTCTGGCTTTCTGCCCTTTGTTGCTTTGGCGGCGTTGGGGCTTTGATACAGCTTCATAAAAAATATCAGGAATGGTAACTATTTCTATAATAAACCTGTGTTTTTGTGAGGATTGCCCGCTTGTAATTTTAAAAGGACTGCGGTATAATAGGAAATGCAAGGATACAAGAGGTCGGTTTAGTGAAAAGGAGGTAGTATGCGTAAAAAATCACACATTTCGCTGGCAAAGCACATCGTGAATATTTCAGGCATGCAGCATTTTGACAAACACAAGAAGGCCTTTTATATCGGGAGTATTTTGCCGGACTGCAAGCCGTCATTTCTGACCAGGCGGCATGAGATCAATGGAACCTTTGATGTAGTAAGAAAGGGAGTGGAATATCTAACACAGGGATATCAGAGCATGGACGAGCTGTCTACGGCGTATTTTACCCGGCTCGGCGAGGTGATCCATTATGTGGCAGATTATTTTACCTTTCCCCATAACAGGGAATATCCGGGAACGATGAAGGAACATTGTATATATGAAGGGGAGCTCAAGCATGAGCTTCGGGCGTATATCAGGCAGATCAGCGAGAACGGACAGGCGGGATGGAGAACAGCCTGCCAGCTTGAGAATCTGGACCGGTTTCAGAGCGTATCGGATATCTGCGATTTTCTGAGGGAAGAGCACGGGCATTATATCCGGCGCGGGGTACACAGCGTAGAGCAGGATTGTAAATATATCGTAGGGATCTGTTCCAAGATGGTGATGGCGATACTGCATGTATGCGCGTTGTCCATGCGTCCTGCAGTTGTGGGACAGCAGATTGCATAGGAAGAGCTGGAACAGGAAGCAGACTGGAACGGCAAATGAATTGGAACAGGAAGTGAATTGGAATAGAGAATAGTCAGAATGATAAATGGAGCCGGCAGTTGGTCTGTCGGCTCCATTTTCCTCTGTAAAAGCGGTCTGTACCTGCTTTGATCTGCCTGACCCTCAAAAAAGCGGTCTGTGCCTGCCGGGTGTGCTTTTTATGCCAAGTGGGCCGCAGGACTGCCATATCCTGTCAGGCCAGCTTAAATAGCAGGATAAAGATGATGATCAGGATCAAAATTGGGAAAAACTGCTGTTTTTGGATGATGCAGGCGATCATGATGCAGATCATCATCAGGATGATTAACAGCAATATGATGCGGAATAATAAATAAGCCTTGTAGCTTTTGGTCAGATATGCGATAAAGTATACGATAAGCATGACCGCTGCGACGATCATAGTAAGAATGAGCAAGTATTTCATAATTGTATCCACCCCGATTGTATCTGATAATTTTTTCTCCATATCCGATTGTACCTAATTTGAAAGTTGAAGTCAAGAGTAACTCTCAGCAGGTCTGCGCATTCACTGTGCAGATCCGGCAAAACAGCAAATTAAACCGTGCAGCGGGTGAATCAGGATGCGCAAGCTCCATCCATTGCGTATTTGGTCAGCACCTGCTGAGCAGATACAGTCAGGAATAAAAAAACATCTTGACACCTACGAAAAAACATGATAGGATAATGACCGATGAACTGCCGAAGACAGCAGGTACCATTTGGTGTAAGAAGTTCGCCTGCCGAGGAAGAGTCATGAAAGTGACGTCCCGCTCTGTGTCTTTGACATGGAGCTTTTCTTTTATAGTCGCGCAGTCATTAGTATGATAAAGGAGGCGCAAAACACGATGGCAAAGGTTGAGTTAAAACAGCCCATCATTGAGGAGATCAAGGGTCATCTGGACGGTGCACAGTCTGTTGTGTTAGTGGATCATCGCGGTCTTACCGTTGAGCAGGATACCAGGCTTCGTAAGGAATTAAGAGAAGCCGGCGTTGTCTACAAGGTATACAAGAATACCATGATCCGTTTCGCGATCGACGGCACGGAATTTGATTCCCTGAAGAATGATCTGGAGGGACCGAGCGCGCTTGCAATCTCAGCAACTGACGCAACTGCTCCGGCAAGAATTCTTGCCAAGTTCGCGAAGGAAGCAGAGGCATTGGAGATCAAGTCCGGCGTGGTAGAGGGAACCTACTATGACAAGGATGGTATCAAGGCGATTTCCAGCATCCCTTCAAGAGAAGAGCTGCTTGCCAAATTCCTTGGAAGCATTCAGTCGCCGATCACCAACTTCGCGAGAGTGCTTAAGCAGATTGCGGAGCAGCAGGATGGCGGTGCAGCAGCAGAGGCATAATCGATTTCGTTGCAGGACACAGGTTGAGTGGGATGCGGAGGCATCCTGAATATGATTTTATATGGAGGAATTTTAAGAATGACTACGCAGGAATTTATCGAAGAGATCAAGAAGTTAAGCGTTTTAGAGTTGAATGAGTTAGTAAAGGCATGTGAGGAAGAGTTTGGCGTATCTGCGGCAGCAGGCGTTGTTGTTGCGGCAGCAGCAGGCGACGGCGCAGCTCAGGCTGAGGAGAAGGATGAGTTTGATGTTGAGCTGACAGAGGTTGGCCCGAACAAGGTTAAGGTTATCAAGGTTGTCCGTGAAGTAACCGGCTTAGGCTTGAAGGAAGCTAAGGAAGTAGTTGACGGCGCTCCGAAGGTAGTGAAGGAGGGTGCTTCCAAGGCAGAGGCTGAGGAGATCAAGACCAAGTTAGAGGCAGAGGGCGCAAAGGTTACTTTGAAGTAATCATAGACCCGTTCTATAATCTGATCGATAAAAAAGGCAGGACAGCGGAAGCTGTCCTGTTTTTGTATACACAGGGACGCGCAGGGAAATAATCCGGCTGAAGCCTGACGCCCCTGTGCGGCGCGCAGGGTGGATCAGTCCCCCTGCTCGATTGGAGTCACAGATATGTGAAAGGCTAAATTATTGTGAAAAAGTATCATTCAGAAAATTTTAAGAAAAAATAACTGGTATTTGTTTCAAAATAGTGTATACTGAAACATTGTAAATGATCCTTTCACGATTCATGTAAGCCGGAGCCTTTTGAAAGCGTTCTGCGGGAGTCTGGCTTAAATTGTGGGAATGTCATTTGTATCAACGGTAATTGAGCCGACTGGCAACGTCAAAGAATACATGGGACAGGAGTTGATGAGATGAATCTATTGGAGCGGATCCGGCAGACCAGTAAGGAGCATCCGGACCGGATTGCGATGCAGTGGTGGGAGGAGAAGCTGACCTATGGAGAGCTGGAGCTTTATTCCTCCAGGCTGGCAGCCTATATAGAGCGGGAATGGAAGGATCAGCATGCGGCGGCCGCTGTATACGGGCATAAGCATCCGTGGATGCTGGTATGTTTTCTTGCCCTGGTGAAATCGGGGAGGGGATATTGCCCGATTGACACCTCGGTGCCGGAGGACAGGGTAAAGCGGATCCTCGGCCTGCTGGAGGCAGGGTTTAGCATGGATGTCACGGCGGAGGAAGGGGAAGGGCTGGAAGCCTTTTACCGGAATGATGAAGCTTCTGGCGGCATGAAGGCACAGATCCTCACGCTTTCCGCGATCAGGCGGATTGTGGAGGAGGAGACGGAGGAAATCGATCCGGCCTGCGCGCTGAAGGGCAGTGATGTTTATTATATGATATTTACATCGGGAAGCACCGGTGTTCCCAAGGGCGTGATGATTACGAGGGATAACCTGGAGCATTATCTGGACTGGTCGGTGACGCTGGGCGGCGTCCCGAAGGAGGGAAAGGTGTTTCTGAATCAGGCCCCGTTTTCCTTTGACCTGTCCGTCATGGACTTGTATACCTGCCTGGTCAGCGGAGGAACCCTGTGGGCGCTTGACAAGGAGACGCAGCAGGATTACAGGCTGCTGTATGACTGCCTTGGAAAATCAGGGGTGTCCGTATTTGTTTCCACGCCCTCCTTTGCGGAGGTGTGCATGTCAGATCCGGTGTTTGGGGAACAGCTCATGCCGGAGCTTTCGCTGTTTTTGTTCTGCGGGGAGACGCTGACCAACCAGACGGTGAAAAAGCTTAAAAAGCGCTTCCCGAAGGCGGTGGTCGTCAATACCTACGGGCCGACGGAGTCCACCGTGGCGGTGACGGAGGTCGTGGTGGATGAAAGGATGGAAGATGAGATCAGCCCGCTGCCCGTAGGCAGGGCAAAGCCGGGAACCAGGATCGAGATTCTGGATGCAGACGGCAATCTTTTGCCGGACGGCGAAAAAGGGGAGATCCAGATTCTGGGAGATACGGTAAGCGCTGGTTACTACCGGAACGAGGAGGGAACCGCGAAAGCATTTTATGAGGCAGAGCGGGACGGCGCTGTGGTGCGGGGATATCACACCGGGGACGAGGGATATCTCATGGACGGCATGTTATACTACTGCGGGCGGATCGATCTGCAGATCAAGCTGCATGGCTACCGCATTGAGATTGAAGATATTGAAAATAATATTGTCCGCGTGCCGGGCGTAAGGCAGGCCGCTGTGGTTCCCAATATCCGAAAGGGCGCGGTAAAGAGCCTGACCGCCTATGTGGTGGCAGACACGCAGGAGATGGATGTGCGCGGGGAGCTTGGCGCTTACCTTCCGGCTTACATGATCCCCAAAAAGGTCGTGTTTATGGACCAGCTCCCGATGACCAATAACGGCAAGGTGGACAGAAAGCAGCTTGGAGGTTGACGGGCATGGGATTTTTTGAGCATTGGCAGTTCTTTTTCTGCATGGTTATCCTGCTGGTGCCTGCAGTGATTCTTGGCATGAAGGAGAAAACGATCAGGCATTACAGCTTCGCCGTTTCCCTGTTTTTTCTGGCCTGCATTATCGGAAAGGAACCGGCGCAGGCGGCGTGGTTTGCCGGATTTTTCTTTTTGGAATGGGGGATTGTGCGGGGGTATCTGGCACTGTACCGGAAGAAAGGGCGGCAGGAGAAGATTTATTATCTGGCGATCCTGTTTTCGCTTCTGCCCCTTGTTCTTTGCAAGCTGCAGGCGCTTACCAGGATCAGCCTGTTTGGGTTTGTGGGGATTTCCTATATTACCTTTAAGCTTTTGCAGATGATCATTGAGATTTATGACGGCGTGATCACGGAGGTCAGGTTTTACGACTACGCTTCGTTCCTGCTGTTTTTTCCGACTTTCAGTTCAGGCCCGATTGACCGGAGCAGAAGGTTTCTGGAGGACGCGGGGCGCAGGCTTGACAGGGAGGCGTATCTGAAGCTGTGTACCGATGGCATTCTCCGCCTGCTGGCAGGCTTTATTTACAAGACAATCCTTGCGGGACGCTGTTATATGTACCTGATGAAATACGCGGAGGAGAGCGGGCTGGCCAATGAAGTAAAATACGCGTATCTGTATGGCCTGTACCTGTTCTTTGACTTTGCGGGGTATTCGCTGATGGCGGTGGGCTGCAGCTATGTGCTGGGAATTCAGACGCCGGACAATTTCAAGCTGCCTTTCTTAAGCAGGGATATCAAGGATTTCTGGGACCGCTGGCATATCAGCCTGTCCCACTGGTTTCGCGATTTTCTGTTTACCCGCTTTGTGATGCGGTGTAAGAAGAAAAAATGGTTTTCCTCGAAGCTTTCCAGGGCAAATGCGGGATTTCTTGTGAACATGGGCGTGATGGGGCTCTGGCATGGATTTGGCCTGTCCTATATTATTTACGGGCTGTATCACGGGGTGCTGCTGGCGCTTACCGAGACCTGGCAGAAGAAGTCGGCGTTTTATAAGGCGCATAAGGACAAGCGGTGGTATCAGGCGGGATCCTGGCTTGTGACCATGCAGCTTTATATGTTTGGATTTTATATCTTCTCCGGACGCCTGCTTGGGCAGTGACCGGAAATGGGTTATGCCAGACTGCGGAGGCAGGCTTTGATGTGCAGGCTTTTACCACGGCAGCGATTGCTTCCGGACGCCTGCGCCGGATGAGGATGGAACTGCAACTGGATACGTGTTGTAATGAAAATGCAGCCGGGCGGGATGAGATGGCCGGCATGAAAGGAGAATAAAAATGGAAGAGAAGATTTTGGAGATTTTAGCTGAGGCCTGTGAGGATGACAGCGTAAAGGAGGATCTGGACCTGGAATTATTTGAGTCAGACCTGCTGGATTCCCTGGGGTTCGCGGAGCTTTTGGCGGAGCTTGACGAGGAGCTTGGCGTTGTGATCGCCCCGTCGGAGATCTCAAGGGAGGACATGGATACGCCGAGGAAGATCATTGAGCTTGTGAAGGCGAGAATGGAGTAAATATGGACAGGCTAAAAGCGTTTCTGGCCGCTGTGGCGCTGTCTGTCCTCACCGCGGTCGGGATTCATTTTTACGGGCTTTCCCACATTACCTTTGACCCCCATGAAATGGGGGTATGGACGGACGACGCGAAATTTCTGTCGCGTGAGGGAATTTTGAAGAATCAGGATGACGGAACCATGCTGGTGTTTGGTTCTTCTGAGTTTGAGACGGCGCAGGATTCTCCGTACCATATCTGCAGGCAGTTTCAGGAGGATACCTTTACGCCGATGCTGATCGGGCGGGGGCACTGCCAGTGCCTGCAGCACGCCGTGACGCTGGCGTCGATCGGCAATGAGCTGGCCAACCGCAGGGTGGTGCTGATCGTGTCGCCGCAGTGGTTCCAGAGAAAGAGCGTGCTGAAACGGTCCTATGCGGTGCGGTTTTCGGAGAGCCATTTTGTGGGCCTGCTGCAGAATGACCGGATTCCCAAGAATTTGAAAATGAAGATTTTAGACCGCACAGAGACACTGCTCGACGGGGTGGACAACCCCATGCTGGAGCGGGTTGAGCTTTACAACCGGATGCTGCTTGAAAAAAAGCCAAAGGGGGCAGACAGGCTTTATTATGGCATTTACAAGGCATTTAATCAGGAAAAGGACAGGCTGCGCGTCGTGGAAAAGGCAAAGCTTTGCGGCATTTCGCAGGAGCCGGAGGGAAGCTGCTCGGAAGGGGAGTATGACTGGAAAACGCTGTACGGGGAGGCTGACAGGGCAGCCAGGGAACACAGCGACAATCCATTTTATATGAACCAGGAATTTTATGAAGAGAACCAGAGGAAGATCAAAAAGCAGGCGGACAAGGATCAGGGCAGGCGTTTTAGGAAGAAGGCGAAGGAGTATTCCGACCTGAAGCTGTTCCTTGAGGTGTGCAGCGCCATGGAGATCGAGCCGCTTGTTATCATCGCACCTTATGACGGATACTGGATGGATTACACCGGTTTCCCGAAGTCCGTCAGGGACAAGACCTACCGTAAGATTAAAAAGACGGCGGAGGCAAACGGTGCGCAGGTGGTGGATCTGTCCGGAGAGGAATATGAGCCGTATTTTTTTGAGGACAATTCACATTTCAGTGGAAAGGGCTGGGTGAAATTCAATGAAGCGATTTACAGATTTTATAAAGAGGGCAGAAGCTGACAGGCGGTTCCGGTTTGTGAGGGATGTCGCGGTGTATTATGTGCTGATCATGGTGATTTATGTGTACCTGATGTGGGCGAATCTTTCTACGGCGCCGGATTTTGTGTACGCGCAGTTTTAATACGAATTATGGAAATGGAAGGAATTACTGTCATACAGGGTGCCCGGCTGCATTGCGGCCGGGCATCCTGTTTTTTAGGCGCGGTGGCGGGGGGCTGGTGCGTGAACCTGCCGCAGAGACCTGTGTACTGGCTGAGTGCTGAACAGAAACATAAAATGTGACGGGCTCAAAATATATAAACTTAATATTGAAATATATAACTGATACTTCCCATACCCTGAGGGGTGCGAAACACAGTGTTTACAATGATTTTGGCACAAAAAATACTATTATGCTGCCGATAACTGCTCCGCACAGGTTTCAGACCTCGATGTACCGGCGATATCCATACCGTCTGATGATTTCTTTCTCAGATAGTGTTGTATCGGTGCAAATGATAGCAATCCAGTCTGTTTTGTTTGCTTTGTTGCGAATATAAACAAGTTTTGCAGGCATTCGTTCGATAAGCTTTCCATTCTTTTTCTGAAGGAGATTGACCTCTACGGAAAGAAGATATTTTGAACGTCCCCTGCGCTTTTTGCAACGATCAGTTGCTCATTTCCGGAAGACAGCGGAGCAAAGTCAACAGGAACATTGGAATATCCATCCGTCCAGAGGAATGACAAAATGCGATAGCCCGGCTCATATTTCATATTGACTTGGTTGAAGAACTTGCTGACCGGTTCCGTCGTCTTTCCGGACTTTCAGAAAGGCGTATCGTCAATGATGAAGTATTCTTCCCGATCATCAGAAGTGGCAGGACGCATAAATTCAACAACAAGCTTCTGTGAGAGAATTCGCAAGAACTTGTGCCAATTGATAGAAGTATTGTTGCAGAATCGAAGGATCGTATTTTTAGAGAACGGCTCTTTGTAAGAACCAACACGCATAGCCATGTATGAGCTTACCGGTTGGAACATCAGTGATACCAGGTAGGTAAACAACTGGATTACGGGAAAGCATCTGACTGGTTACACAGGCAGATATATTTTTCGTTCTCATGAAATTGGAGGTTCTGACGGGTGAAAGTCCAAATAAACGGACAGTATATCTGGTAAAATGATAATCACAATAAATGTCATGGGAAGGGGTATGAATATGATGGATCAGGAGATCAGGCTTGACGTGTTTGAAGATACGATGAACAGATGTGCCAGGGATTTTGGCCTGTTAAGGAGCATTTCGTCCGCGAGGGCGGGGACATGGATTGGCAGGGACGCATCCATGCTGGCCGGATGGATGAAGGAGCAGCCTTATGGCCGCGTGCTGGTGGCAGGGGCGGAATCCGGCGCGCGCTGCATGGAGATGTTAGAGGATATGCGCCGTGAGGTGCCGGAGGGGAGGATTCTCGTTGTGGTTTCCGGCTCTGTCATGTATCCCGGCGGAGGCGTGACAAGGGGGACAGACGAGCCGGAAGCCCGGCTTTGCAGGTGCTCCACGCTGTATCCCTGCCTGAACTGGGAGCTTCCGGGCGGGTGGTACAGGGAAAACCGCGCTGTCTTCCGGGACAGGGGAGGCTTTGTCTTTACGCCGGGCATTGTGGCGTTACGGGGAGGAAGAAGCGAGGAGTGGCTTAAGGAGGAGGAACGGTATCTGGTGGATGTGGTGACGGGAGGTGCGGCTGTTCGGGCTGCGCTTCAGATGCCGGCCCTGAAAAAACTGATTGAAGTGCAAATTGATTTTTGATAGAATAGATGTGGATATACGCAATGAGCAGGGTATACTAGTACATCGTAAATTAAGTAACTGGTACATTCGCGCTGAATCAGTTTTCGGGCATGCCGACTCAAAACGCAGGCGTAGTGGGCTATGGCGAGGCTTTGAGTCGTGTATGATTCGGAAACTGAGGCAAGCGAAGGTGTCAGTTAATTAAGAAACGATGTACTGGGTTTGTGGCGTCGCATTAGACGCGGACACAGGCGTGATCGTCCCTGATATCAAAGAAAAGAAGGAGGAAGAAGTTATGGCAGCATTACAGGTAACAGAGGCTACATTTGAACAGGAGGTATTGCAGGCGGAACAGACCGTATTGGTTGATTTTTGGGCAGCGTGGTGCGGTCCCTGCAGGATGCTGTCTCCGATTGTAGAGCAGATTGCACAGGAGCACCCGGAGGTGAAGGTATGCAAGGTGAATATTGATGAGGAGTCAGACCTTGCTGTGAAGTATCAGGTGATGTCGATTCCGACGCTGCTGGTATTTAAGCAGGGGGAGATCGTGAACCAGAGTGTGGGCGTACGCTCCAAATCCGATATTGAGGAGATGCTGTAACTGCTCTGCAGGCTTGCGCATTCACTGCGCAGATCGCGCGAAACCAGCATAGTCTGCCAGACAGCGGGTGGATCAGGGCACGCCAGATTCACCCGCTATGTAACTGCCTGGCACCTGCTGGACAGTTACGATATGCTGTAATATCGGAACTCTCCGTGTCATACACTGTAACAACAAGTGTGTGGGAGAGTTCCCTTGAAAGCATATATTGAAAAAAGGGCTATTGAAATCGGGACATACATTATTGCGTCCAACGCTACTGTCAGACAGACGGCCGGAAGATTTGGCATCAGCAAGAGCACAGTACATAAAGATGTTTCTGAACGGCTGTCCGAGATCAATCCGGTGCTGGCCGCGGAGGTGAGAAAGGTTTTGAATGTCAACAAGGCGGAGCGGCATATCCGTGGCGGCATGGCCACGAAGGAGAAATATCTGCATCTTCAGCACTAGGATATCGTTTCGCAAACGCCCAGGTACAGATAAACGAGGGAGGCACGTGATGGAAAATTCAGGTTATATGAAGCGTATGACAGCATGGATGATGGTATTTATTCTGGCGCTGGCAACAGTTTTCCATAATGGAACTGCCGTACAGGCAGCTTCTGCAAAGCATGTAAAATCTGTTGTCCTGAAGATCGGTTCCCGGAAGGTGAACCGGAAGACGTATAAGCTGGAAGAAGGGAAAAAGGTTACGTTGAAGGCTTCGGCGTCACCTGCCGGGGCAAAGAAAAAGGTGGAATTTAAGTCACAGAAAACAGTAATCGCCACGGTCAGCAAAAAGGGCAGGGTGACGGCCAAAAGTACCGGAACCTCGAAAATCACGGTTACGGTGACGGGAAAGGATGGACAGAAGAAACGCACCTGGGTAAAGATAAAGGTCACAAAGGCAGCCCAGGCTGTGACTGCACAACAGTCCGGCACGACGGAAAGGTCGGGCGGCAGCGGGCAGTCCGGCACGACGGAAAGGTCGGGCGGCAGCGGGCAGTCCGGCACGACGGAGCGAGCGGGCGGCAGCGGACAGTCCGGCACGACGGAGCAAGCGGGCGGCAGCGGGCAGCAGGACGCGACGGAATACCAGGACAGCACAGAGGAGCTTCCTTCAGATCCGGAGGTGCTTGGGGTTGAGATCAGAGCCGACCAGAGGGAAATCTATGTCGGCATGTCTGAAAAGCTGACTGCTGTGCTGTTGCCGGAAGGCGCGCAGTCTTCTGTTACGTGGGAATCCGGAGATCCGGAGATAGCCGTGGTTGATGCGAAGGGGTTTGTGACAGGAAGAAAGGCTGGCAGGGCAAAGATTACCTGTACCACGGGCAGTGGCAGGAAAGCTTCTATAATTATTACAGTCAGCAAGATTGCGGTGACCGGGGTCAAGCTGGATCAGAAGGGCGAGCTTAAGCTGAATGCCGGAGCCTCCGCGCCGTTGAAGGCGGTGGTCACCCCGGCCAATGCGACAGACAGGACAGTGAGATGGGAAAGCAGCAATGAGGAGATTGCGAGGGTAGACGCGGATGGATTTGTGACGGCTGGAGACAGGGAGGGAACGGCAGTCATCACCGTGACGACCAATGACATGGAATTTACCGCGGGATGTACGGTTGTTGTATCTGAGGTGAATGAGGATGCGGCAGATGGCATACAGGCTGGCATTGCCAATTCCCTGAAGGGATTTGAAGGCGTGGTTCTGGCGGGGACGGACGCGGAGCTGGTGTTTCGCGTGACCGCGAATGGGGCTTTGCTGAAGAACCAGCATGTGCATGTCTCCATGGAAGCAGTCTCCGGTTATACCGGTTATTATGAGCTGAGCAGCAGCGAGGCGGATACCGGAGAGGATGGGACAGGCATCATATATGTCCGCTTGAAGGAAAAGTACAGGCAGATTTTTGGAGCTTTGTTGTACAGCGGGTCGCAGATGAAGCCGGCGTATGCGTCCTTCCGGTTGAATCTGACAGTAGGCAGGGACAAGGAGGCGGAGACGGTTTCGGTTTCCTTTGGACAGGTGATACCGGCAACGCAGTATGGCCTGAAGCACGGCGCCAGCGCGCTGACTGTGGATAATCATTATGATCCGCTGATAAAGCCGCTGGATCCCCCCGGCGGCAGCGCAGTGATCGGAATCTCTGAAAACGAAGATGGATATCCAACACAGTATGTCACGGCGCAGCAGGTGTCATCGAAGACGGATGCTCTGGCGGATCACAAGGTTTATCTGGACGCGGCTCCGCTTTTATGCTGCGCGCTGGGAAGCGGGGAGGAGCCGTCGGATGTATTTGAGCGGAAGGTCGCGAAGGGACAGACGGACTATACTGTATACCAGGACGCCGACGCGCAGGATGCTGTGCTGATCGAGAATGTGCCGGGCAGGCTGCAGTATCTGAACCTGACCTTTGGCGCGTTTCAGCTTTCCAGGTATACGAGGCTGGTGATCCGAGCTTATCAGCCGGGAAAGATGGAGCCGGTCGTTTCCGTGCAGCAGGACGGAA
This sequence comes from uncultured Clostridiaceae bacterium, assembly GCA_946185495.1. Lineage (GTDB taxonomy): Bacteria > Bacillota > Clostridia > Lachnospirales > Lachnospiraceae > CAG-590. The sequence goes on from CAMHJT010000031.1 coordinate 18,839, forward strand.
CGCTGGCACTGGCAGAGAAGGTGTTTGACGCCAGCTATCTGGTGGAAAGCGGGGAGAGCCTGTCTGTGGGGCAGGAGATCTTTGCGGCCACGAAGGATATGGACAATGTGGACCTGCGGATTTTTGTGGAATCAGCCGGGCAGGTGGATGCCGGAAATCACGGCGGATTCAGGCTGACAAAGCTTGCGGGAAAATATGTGGCTGAAAACAGGAAGCCTTACGAGCTTCGCCGCATCGATAATGCGGTGACATGGGAGGCGGGCTCATCCCAGAGCAGGCAGGGCAGCAGGCTGATGGAGGCGGAAGAGGCCAGGCAGGCGCTGGGCGCGAATTATTATGGGGATCATAATTATTATGTGTCGTTGCCGAACTATCCGGACACGGGGAATGCCGTGATCAAGGAATATGACAGGAAGAAAAATATTGTGGGGTATTACCTGTATCCTACGATTGTATCCGGCAGCCAGAACGTCCTGATGGCGGACAGCGGGGGTCTTTGCGCTGATTATCTGCGGAAGGTTTCAAAAAACGCGGTGCAGGCGCTTGAAGAGAAGGATTATTCCTTTAAAGCAGACGCGACAGCCGGGCGCGCGGTCATAGAATCCTTCAAGGAGGGATATGTTCCAGTGAGGGCTTCCATCGCGCTCGGAGAGACGGGCAATGAGGTTGCGTACAGTGTTTCTTCCTATGTACAGTGGCTTCCGGTTCCGGAAAAGAATACTGACCGGATCAATGATTTTTACGCCTTGGCCGGACAGAGGATGAAGGTGACGGCCACATTTACGGATTCCGATGGCAATATACCGGAGGCGTCGGAGGTGAGCTGGAGATATTATGATAAGGGCGCGAATATCAGCGTAGCTCTGAAGGATGTGCTTAATGAGCTTGGAGTGACGGTGCATTGGATGGATGAAAAGACAGACAGCGACGGAGTCGCGGTATTGGAGCTTTCGTCCGATCAGCCGCTTGATCTGGAGCGGATTACGGCGGTAGCGACAGGCTGCAGGGTATCCTATGCGGTAAGGCATCATGCTGTCATGACGGACGGACTGAGGATGCACTGGATTCTTCCGGGAATCCGCTATCAGAACGAGCCGGGCGGCATTGAGGTGAATACGACGGATGAGGCAGAGCTTTTGGAGGCGGCGCGGAATATGCTGAAGCAGTCGCCGGGTGAATATGATACCCTGGAGAAATGGATTCTCGGCGCGCAGGTGGTCGGAAAAACAGCGGACAGCCAGACAGTCGTGAAGCGCATTTCCGGCCTGGAGCTTGCGGCGGCCGCGGAGGGAGAATCAGAGGTCACTGTCACGGAGATTGACAGCGGCGTATGGAGCCTGTCCGGCAGGGGAAAAGGGTTATCCACACTGACGGTCAGCCTGAAGGAGGCGGTGGAACCGGAAACGGAAGAAAACCAGGACGGGGAAAGCGGGAAGAAGACCGGCGAGGGAACTGAAGAAAAGACCGAAGGGAGTACCCGGGCAGAACAGACAGCGGGAGCCGGAGGGACAACAGAGGAAGAGCAGCCGGCGGGAACCGGGGGTACAAGCGAGACAGCGACGGGAGCCGGAGGGACAACAGAGGAAGAACGGCCGGCGGGAACCGGGGGTACAAGCGAGACAGCGACAGGACCCGGAGAGACAACAGAGGAAGAGCAATCGACGGAAACCGAAGGCAATACAGGAATGGAAACAACAAAAATGCAGCCATACTTCTTTGAGATTGAGAGGGATGGAAAGATCGAGACCTATGAGAATATGGGTGAGGGAGAATTCCTGACAAGCGCAATCGAGATTCCGATGAGATGGACGGTGAGCGGCGCGAACCTCAGGCTGATCAACCGTAATCCGGTTTACGATGTGGACAATGCCATAAAGGGAAAGGACGCGTCGCCCCATATTTATGTGCAGGTGCTTGGAGATGACCTGGTGAGTGCGGTCGAGGATGTTGAGCTGACAATGAATATCTCCTCCATAGAGAAGGGCAAGCTCGTGACAGATAATGTCAGGGCGGACGGGAAGGCTGCCGCCGGAGATCAGGCGGAGGAAGAAGTGAAGACCGATGCGCGCGGTCTGTATGATATTGATCTTTCCCGATATGCGGATATCCTTACATTGGCAGATGACACCATCGTGGTATCCGTCTATATCACTGCGGACGGGAAGGGACAGTCGCAGAGCACGAAGGTTGCGTTTGTAAAAAATGAGGGAAGCTTTTCGCTGATCCCGGAGGCCGAGGAACAGGATTCATCTGAAACGGCTGGTGAGCCTGCCTCGAAGGAACAGGATTCGTCTGAAACGGCTGGTGAGCCTGCTTCGAAGGAACAGGATTTGTCTGAAACGACTGGTGAGCCTGCCTCGAAGGAACAGGATCCGTCTGAAACAGCCGGGGAATCTGCCGAAAAGGAACAGGATCCGTCTGAAACAGCCGGGAAGCCTGCCATGAAGAAGCAGAAACCGATTGAAATCACTGTCAATCCTGAGACGAAAGTGGGAATCATTACCTTGTCCTTCAACAGGGAGATGGACGCTTCGATTCTGACAGGGGATGAGTTATCAGGATTCATTAAGGTGCAGGATGAGGATGGAGAGGAGGTCAAGACTTTCGAGGCCGGGGTGCCTGCTTCCAATCCATCGCAGGTTGTCATCACGGTGCCGGATTGCCGCAGCGAACAGATGACGGTGCGGATTGAACCGGAGTATGCGGAGGAAGGGCAGGTGCATCTGTTCCTGAACCGCGAGGGAATTCTGTATTCCGATGAAGCCGGAACGCAGGGAAAGAAATCGAAAACGACGGGATCCCGAAGCGGCCGATGATCCCGTTTGATGTGTAGATTATTGTGACAAATGCGAAAAAACGGGATGAAATTATGGTTAAATTGTGAAAAAATATTGTATACTTTTTAAATCAATTGTGATATGATGTTGCTCGTGAGGACAGCTAAAAGAGACATAGCGGATGAGTTTAAGCTGTGGACTGTTCAGGCTTGATGTAAGGAGTACAGGCTGTCCGTGTAACCAGAAGGCGTAACGGAACACGTTACAGAAGAGTACTAGGGAGGTAGCAAAATGAAGAAATTTGGAAAAGCCAAGCGTCCGATTGCGTGGATGCTGGTATCCGCTTTGACATTGTCTACGGTGTTTGGCAACGGAATTACTGCACAGGCAGCTTCCACCAACAAGGTGAAATCCGTGACAATCAAGATCGGATCCAAAAAGGTGAACAAGAAAACCTACTCCGTGGAGAAAGGGAAAAAGGTATCCCTCAAGGTTTCTGTATCACCGGCCAAGGCGAAGAAGTCTGTAGCTTTTAAGTCAGACAAGAAGACTGTCGCGGCAGTAAACAAGAAGGGTAAGGTTACAGCGAAAAGTGCCGGTAAAGCGAAGATTACTGTTACAGTAACCGGCAAGGACAAGAAGAAAAAGACTGCGTGGGTAAAGATTAAGGTGACAGAGCCGCAGCAGGCAGCAACACAACAGCCTTCAACGCAGCAGCAGCCTTCAACAACAGTAACTTCTACAACTGAGGGTCAGAAGACAACTGAGGGCCAGAAGACAACTGAGGGCCAGAAGACAACTGAAGGCCAGAAGACAACTGAAGGCCAGAAGACAACTGAGAAACAGGGAACAAGTGAAAATCAGAATACAACCGAAACAGAAGGTACAACCGAGAAGCAGGGCGGCAGCCAGGACACGACTGAGGCAGAGGGAACAACCCAGGAGCAGGGCGGCAGCCAGGACGCGACTGAGGCAGAAGGAACAACCCAGGAGCAGGGCGGCAGCCAGGACACGACTGAGGCAGAAGGAACGACTCAGGAGCAGGCAACCACAGCGGTGGAGGAGAAGTATTTTAATCTGGAGATCTCCGGCGCGGATGAGACTAAGACGATTGCCGTAAACAATTCTGTTCAGCTTTCAGTTCCGGTAGATGAGGCTGACAAGGAGCTTGTAAAGTGGGAGGTATCCGACCAGAGCATCGCGACGATCAGTGAGACAGGTCTTTTCACGGCAAAGGGCGTAGCTGAGGGCAAAGATACGGGCTCAGTGGAAGTTTACGCTAAGATCAATGACAAGGAAATCGGTCGCATTCAGCTGAACACGAAGGTTTTTGCGGTAGAAAGCGTAGTGATTAATAATTCAGAAAACGGAGTATCCCTTGCAATTGGCGTTGCCGAAGAATCAACGCTGGAGGCGATTATCAGTCCCTTGAACGCAACAGACAAGGGCGTAGAATGGATTTCGGGAGATCCGCTGGTCGCTGCAGTTGAGCCGGTGGAAGAAGACGGTAAGATTGCTGCCAAGGTGACAGCCAAGGGCGTTGGAACAACGACCATTACTGTGAGAACCAGGGACGGACAGAAGGAAGCTTCTGTGAATGTGACTGTCACAAAGGGAACCAGGATCAATGCCAATGGTTTGACGGTTGAGGTTACAACGGCCAAGCTGGAGGATTATTCCGATACGGAAAAGGGAATCTATTCATACCTGACAGGTATCAAGGTTGTGAATGTCAGAGTGCATCTGCAGAAGGATGGAAAAGGAGCGGAGAAGAAGAATGTCACGTTGAACATGACACCCCAGTTCTCCTACGGAGCAATGCAGAAGGATGACAACCTGTATCTGATCAATGGAGAAAAGTCTACACTGACAGAGAGGACAGACGAGGATGGCGTAATTGATTTTTCTGTCAATCTGACAGAAAAATATTTGAACGCGAAGCCGACAGATGGCAATGTGCAGAGCTTTAAGCTGGAAGCTGTATCTGATGGGGTTTCTTCCGCATCCTGTACGATCCGCTTTGGCGCAGTGGATATCCAGAAGGCGGTTGTCCTGAATGAACATGATGAGCAGGATTACGCGGACGCGAAGGACAAAGCTCCGCTGCTGGCAGGATTAAACGCTCAGAACGTGAAGCAGCAGCCGTTTGTTGTGCTGACAGATGGAGATGGAGACAGAGTGGAATATGTTGCCAGCCAGCAGACCAGCGCTAAGAACAACAAGGAAGAGGATCACACGGTATACTTTTACGCGGCGCCGTTTATCATGATGCCTTCGACTGTGGGAGAAAAGCAGTCCGGGCAGTATAAGGTGGAATTTGAGGAGGCAGATTATACTTCAGGAGCATATTCCATCTACAATGATGAGACCAACACGACCACGACCAAGGTTATTGAACGTGTGCCGGCTGGTCTTAAGGATGCGGTTTTGAAGTTTAAGCAGATTGAATTGTCTGATTATACCAGCATGGATATCAGGTTTTTTGAGATCCTGGAGGATGGCGTAAAGAGGGCGGTTGACAAGTCCACTATACATATTTATCCGGATATGACAAGTGAGCTGACGGTTCAGATTCCGGCTGGCGTGATTCCGAAGAATCATGATGTATTTGTTGAGATTTCACTGCAGTCGCAGGGCCAGGTGGATACCAAAAAGAATGGCGGGTATGTGCTGGGCTCGATCAACGGAGAGTATGAGTCCATTCCGGTTACACTGCCGAAATATGAGTATCTGTCCGGTTATACGAAATGGGAACAGGATACAGACTTTGTACGTGTTTCCAGTAATGTTGCAGGCAAGACCTTTGAACTGACGGAAAAGCAGGCAAAGGCATATCTTCCGGTGGATGAGAATCCAGAGTATACTGCTAATGGCAATAAATATGCCTATACAGTGCCGAGCTATCCGCATATCGGTAACGCGATCATTACTGTGACCGGAACATCGAAGACATGGTATTTTACCTATCCGATCAAGATCGACCAGGATAAGCGTGTCAATGATATCGCCGATTCCGATTCTGACAGAAAGGCAGTGCTGATCAGTACGCCGTCAGAGACACAGGTTGGAGAGATTGCATCAAATGAGAGCGGTAACGTGGTAGCTGTAAACTCTTATCAGCCGGGATATACTGCCCTGGTTGCGACGGTCAATATCAGGGAGATGCTTGGGGATCTGAAGTCTTCAGATGAAAATGACGGCGTTTTCAGGACCTACACCTATATCCAGTGGGCCAATAACGCAAAGGAAGAAAAGGATGTTGTGGCTACAGACTTCTACTCTTTGAAGGGGCAGGAGGTAGAGGTAGTCGGAACACTTTTGGACACCAATGGGGATCCTGTCTCGCAGTCTGGAACGGATCTGCAGTTCTTGCAGGACGGCAAGGAGATCGAAGAGGATGAGCTGGCGAAGTATATCACTACAGATGGATTTGCCGCAGCAACGGATGAAAACGGACAGATCAAATTCAAAGTAAAGAACACAAATGCCAGCTCGCTCCTTAAGCGGCTGAGCGCGAAATCAGGCGCTTATGAAGTGGAATTCAATATCAAGGGCGTGACAGCGAAGGTTGCGACCATTCACTGGGTAGATCCGGGCCTGTACTTCAAGCGCGAAGTGGACGTTGTGAAGGACGGCAAGACAACAAAGGGTGAGGAGCTGGAGAGCTTCACGATCAACCCGGACGGCTTCAACACGGAAGTGAAAGCGATTCAGCATCCGGTTGGAACAGAATGGACCTACGGCTTGAAGACGATCGGTAAGCTT
>CAMHJT010000032.1 GCA_946185495.1 uncultured Clostridiaceae bacterium
CATCCGATGACATCTGTCACACAGGTTTCCGTGACGCCGGATCTGAAAGAGTGCAAGGCGTATATCTCCGTACTTGGTGATGAGAAGGCGCAGGCAGACACGCTCGCGGGGTTAAAAAGCGCTTCGGGATTTATACGGAGGGAGCTGGCCGGCAGCATCAATCTGCGAAATACGCCTGAGATTACATTTATTATGGATCAGTCCATTGAGTACGCGATTTCAATGTCAAAGAAGATTGATGATGTGATGAGCAGGCAGGCACGGGAGCAGGAAAAGCAGGTTGAAAACGCGCTCCCTGAAGACGGGGCGGAATGAAAGGGCTCCCGCAGCCTGCCCGGCAGACAGGAACAGAAAAGGAGTAAAATGAACGATTTTATTAGAGAAATAGAACGGGCAGACAGCATTGTGCTTTTGGGCCATATCAGGCCGGATGGAGACTGTGTAGGCTCCTGTTTAGGGGCGTATAACTATATCGTGGATAATTATCCTGACAAGCAGGTGGATGTGTATCTGGATCCCTTCAAGCAGGAATTTATGTTCCTGCGCGGCGCGGACCAGGTGCTGCATGAGAGAAAGGAACAGGACTATGATCTGTGCATCTCTCTGGACAGCGGCGATATTGGCCGGCACGGCGCGTTTGAACCGTATTTTCATTCGGCCGGAAGGACGGTATGCGTGGATCATCATGTCAGCAACGTGGGATTTGGGGATGTCTGTTTTCTGAAAACAGAATGCAGCGCCACCGCTGAGGCGTTGTTTACCCTTCTGGATCCGGAGGGCGTGGGGCAGGAATGCGCGGATTGTCTGTATCTGGGAATTGTTCATGATACGGGCGTATTCAAATACGGCAATACGACCAGGCAGACCATGGAGGTTGCGGGGCAGCTGCTGGAAAAGGGCGCCCGCAGCGCGTTTATCATAGACGGGACATTTTACCGGAAGACATTTTTGCAGAACAAGATGCTGGCGAGGGCTTTGGATGCTGCGTTTTTAATGTTTGACGGGAAGGTGATCATTTCATGTCTGTCAAAGGAGGTCTTCGATGAGATGGGAGCTACCAATCTGGAGACAGACGGGGTCGTGGAGGCGCTTCGCATCACTGAGGGCGTGGAGTGCGCGCTGTGGATGTATGAATACCCCAAAAAAGGCGTATATAAATGTTCCCTGCGGTCGAATGAGATCGTGGACGTGAACCTGATCGCCTGCGCCCTGGGCGGAGGCGGACATGTCCGCGCAGCCGGCTGCGAGGTGGAAGGCAGTCAGGATACGATCATACTGAAGATCAGCGAGATGATCCGCAAACAGCTTGAGGCAGGACAGGAGAGGTGAGAATGTATCAGGGCGTGATCAATGTCTACAAGGAGCCGGGATACACATCCTTTGATGTAGTTGCAAAGCTGAGGGGCATCCTTGGACAGAAGAAGATCGGGCATACGGGCACGTTGGATCCGGAGGCTGAGGGCGTGCTGGTGGTGTGTCTGGGCAGGGCAACCAAGCTCTGTGAGAGGCTGACGGATAAGGACAAAAGTTATATGGCTACCATGCAGCTCGGCGTGGAGACGGATACGGAGGATATGACCGGGACGGTGCTTCGCCGGCATGAGGTTACGGTTACGGAGGAGCAGGTGATGCAGGCGGTGCAGTCGTTTACCGGAACCTATGAGCAGATCCCGCCCATGTATTCCGCAATCAAGCTGAATGGGAAGCGGCTTTATGAGCTTGCCAGAAAGGGCGTGGAGGTGGAGCGGGCTTCAAGGAGTGTAACGATCCGCTCGATTGAGATTACGGAGATTGCGCTGCCGTATGTCACTTTTCAGGTCACCTGCTCGAAGGGAACCTATATAAGGAGTCTGTGCAGGGATATCGGCGAGCGGCTTTCCTGCGGCGGAGCACTAAAAAAGCTGGTGCGGGACAGCGTATATCTGGAACAGGCAGGCAGAGCCTTCGGGAAGGAGGACGCGCTTACGCTTGCGAGGATTGAACAGCTTGCGGCTTCGGGAGAACTGGATAAGCATATTCTTCCGGTGGAGGAGCTGTTCCCGGAATGGCCGAGACGCAGGGTACTGCCGGAGGCTGATAAAAAATTATATAATGGTAATCTACTGACGGAAAAGGAATTTGTTCCGCTTGAGGAGCGTATGGATGTGGCAGATGGCATAGAATGTCTGGTATATGACGGAAATGGAGCATTTGCCGCGATTTACCGTTATCAAAAGGAGAGCAGGGCATGGAAGGCACAGATAATGTTCCTGCAGGGATGAGCAAATGATATATATTAGTGGAGACGACGCAAGACAATTTCATACAGCCGGAACAGCGGTGGCGCTGGGTAAATTTGACGGGATCCATCTCGGACACAGACTTCTGATCGACGGGCTGCTCGGGGAGCGGCAAAGAGGCAGACAAGCCCTGGTATTTACTTTCGGAACGGCGCCCAGGGAGGTGCTGTACGGTGGAAGTAAGAAGATGATCTACACGCCGGAGGAAAAGGCTTATTATTTTTCAAGACTCGGGATCGACGTGCTTTTGGAATATCCGTTTACGAAACAGTTTGCCTCCTGTCCACCGGAGGAATTTGTGGAACAATATCTTGTCCGCCAGCTTGGCGTCCGAAGCATCTATGTGGGCGCGGATTTTCATTTTGGCTGCGGAAGGAGGGGGAATGTCGCGTTGCTGCGCGCCCTTGGGGAACAGCATCATTTTGAGGTCAATGTCCTGAACAGAAAGACGCTGCACGGCAAGGTGATCAGCTCCACCCTCGTGCGGGATATGCTGGAATCCCATCTGCAGACGGCAAATGAAATGCTGGGCAGTCCCTATTTTGTCTACGCGCCTGTGGTGCGTGGAAAACAGCTGGGACGCACGATCGGATTTCCAACGATCAATCAGGAGATCCCGCCACAGAAGCTGATTCCGGCCAGCGGGGTATATGCCAGCAGGGTGCTGATCGATGGGGAACAATACCCTGCGATCAGTAATCTGGGAATCAAGCCGACGATCGAAGGGGACAGAAGGGTCGGGCTGGAGACACATATTTTAAATTATCAGGGCGATCTCTATGGCAGCCTGGTTCACACCGAACTTCTGTATTATATGCGGCCCGAGGAACGTTTCTCCGGCATTGAGGAGCTGAAGGAGCAGATCCAGACGGATATCCAGCTGATGCTCTCCGAATAAAGGAGAGAACGATAGCGTAAGTTTGCGAGTATTGAATATAGTGCTGGACAATTGACCAGTGCTCATGATATAATTGAATGATTGTTATTATAATACAAGATTTCAGGTGATTGCGAAGCTCAAAATGTAGATTGAGGCTTTGTACATGATATATGTTTTTCGCCGCCATCAGGAGCGTTAGCCCCAAAAATATATATCATGTGCAAAGCCGATCAAAAAGTGTATTGTTTTGCAGACGCCTGAATACAAGACTTTTTAAGGAGGAAATGTTAAAGATGAATTTAACAGTAGAAAATTTAGAAGGCAATATGGCAAAGATTACAGTAACCGTCCCTGCCGAGCAGTTTGAGAAGGCGATGACGGAATCATATAAAAAACAGAAACATAAATTTTCTGTTCCCGGCTTCCGTAAGGGGAAAATTCCCCAGCAGTATCTGGAGAAGATGTATGGTCCGGAGCTCTTCTATGAGGACGCGGCGAATAGCTGTCTGGAGCAGACTTATTCAGATGTGTTGGATGAATGCGGGCTGGAGGTAGTATCCCGTCCGGATATCAATGTCGCGCAGATGGAGAAGGGTAAGGAGTTTATTTATGAGGCTACGGTTGCGGTGAAGCCGGAGGTGACGCTTGGCCAGTACAAGGGTATTGAGGTGGAGAAGGCTGACGCGGAGGTAACGGACGAGGATGTGGAGACAGAGCTCAAAAACATCCAGAAGCAGAACGCGAGAAGCATTCCGGTGGAGGACAGACCGGCGCAGATGGATGATGAGGTAAGGATCGACTTTGAAGGCTTTATGGACGGAGAGGCGTTTGAAGGCGGCAAGGGTGAAAACTACCAGCTGGTACTGGGCTCCCATTCCTTTGTGGATACTTTCGAGGATCAGATCGTGGGCAAGAGCATCGGAGAAGAATTTGATGTCAATGTCACATTCCCGGAGGATTACCAGTCAGAGAAGCTGGCGGGCAAACCGGCGCTGTTTAAGTGCAAGCTGAACGGGATCAAGGAGACAGAGCTTCCGGAGCTGGATGATGAATTTGCGGGCGAGGTTTCTGAATTTGATACTATGGAGGAGTACCGTGCGGATCTGCGCAACACGCTGAAGGATAGAAAGGAAAAGCAGGCAAAGAACGCCAAAGAGGCTGAGGTAGTGGACAAGATCATCGAGAATGCATCGATCGATATTCCGGCGCCAATGCTGGATACTACCAAGGAGCAGATGGTGAACGAGTTCAAGCAGCAGATCAGCTATCAGGGACTTTCCATTGAGCAGTATTTACAGTTCTCAGGACAGTCAAAGGAGAAGTTTATGGAGAGCCTGACGCCGGATGCGGAGAAGAGAATTAAGTCCCGTCTTGTGCTTGAGGCGATCGCTGAGGCTGAGCACATTGAGGTGACAGAGGAGGATCTGCAGGCAGAGCTTGAGAAGATGGCTGATATGTACCAGATGAAGGTGGATGAGATGACGGATATGATCGGCGAGCAGGAGCGTGAATCCATCCGCAAGGATATTGCCGTACAGAAAGCGGTTGACCTTGTGAGAGACGCTGCCGTTGAGAAGGAATAAGTTTCGCCTGCCGGCTGCCCGTTGATCACGTTCGGTTGATTCCGGGCAGCAAGACAGTCATGTAAGATTAGGAGGGTCAGGTATGAGTTTAGTACCTTATGTCATTGAACAGACAAGTCGTGGGGAGCGTTCCTATGACATTTATTCCAGGTTATTAAAAGACCGGATCATTTTCCTTGGAGAAGAGGTTTCAGATGTCACGGCAAGCCTTGTGATCGCGCAGCTTCTGTTTCTGGAGTCTGAAGATCCTTCCAAGGATATCCAGCTGTATATCAATAGTCCGGGAGGATCTGTTTCTGCTGGATTCGGGATCTATGATACGATGAATTATATTAAATGTGACGTGGCTACGATCTGCTGTGGCATGGCGGCCAGCATGGGCGCGTTCCTGCTGGCGGGCGGAGCTCCGGGCAAGCGTATGGCGCTGCCCAACGCGGAGATCATGATCCATCAGCCCATGGGAGGCATGCCGAGTGGAAGCCAGGCCAGTGATATGGAGATCACAACTGCCCATATCCTGCGGACCAAGAGGAAGATCAATGAGATTCTGGCCAGGGAATGCGGTAAGCCGGTGGAGGTTTTGGAGAAGGACACAGACCGGGACAACTGGCTGAGCGCACAGGAAGCGTTGGAGTACGGTTTGATCGATTCGGTCATTACAAATCGTGAATAGTTTGATAAAGAATGAGGTGTTGCTATGGCAGGTCGTGGTGAGGATAGAAAACCGTTGCGCTGTTCGTTCTGCAATAAGACGCAGGATCAGGTAAGAAAGCTGATCGCGGGACAAAATGTATATATCTGTGATGAATGCATTGAGGTGTGTTCAGAGATCATTGAGGATGAGCTGGACGATTTTGATGATTCTACAGAGATCAATCTGTTAAGACCTAAGGAAATCAAGGAATTTCTTGACCAGTATGTGATTGGCCAGGAGGAAGCCAAGAAGGTTCTGTCGGTTGCAGTTTATAATCACTATAAGAGGATTCTGTCTGATAAGGATTTTGATGTGGAACTGCAAAAGAGTAATATTATCATGGTCGGTCCCACCGGTTCCGGAAAGACCTACCTTGCGCAGACGCTTGCAAAGCTTCTGAATGTGCCGTTTGCGATCGCAGACGCTACCGCGTTGACGGAGGCAGGATATGTCGGAGAGGATGTCGAGAATATCCTGCTTAAGATCATTCAGGCGGCGGATTATGATATCGAGCGTGCCCAGCACGGGATTATTTATATTGATGAGATCGACAAGATCACGAAAAAATCCGAGAATGTATCGATTACCAGGGATGTATCGGGAGAAGGCGTTCAGCAGGCGCTTTTGAAGATCATAGAGGGAACGGTGGCGTCTGTGCCGCCCCAGGGTGGAAGAAAACACCCGCATCAGGAATTCATACAGATTGATACGACGAATATCTTATTTATCTGCGGCGGCGCGTTTGACGGATTAGAAAAGGTGATCCAGAACCGGATCGGCAAAAAGTCCATCGGTTTTGGCGCGGAGCTGGCAGAGGAGACAGAGGAAAACATCGGCAAGCTTTTCAAACAGGTGACACCGTCTGATTTTATCAAGTACGGCCTGATTCCGGAGTTCATCGGCCGTGTGCCGGTTGCTGTGACGCTGGATCTGCTGGATGAGGAAGCGCTGATGCGGATTCTGACAGAACCCAAGAGCGCAATCTGCAAGCAGTATAAACGGCTGTTTGATCTGGATGGAGTCGAGCTGGAATTTGAGGAGGACGCGCTCCGCGCAATAGCGGAGGAGTCGATGAAGCGTAAGACTGGCGCCAGAGGCCTTCGGTCCATTATAGAAAAGTCAGTCATGGATCTCATGTATGAGGTTCCGTCGGATGAAGGGATAGCAAAATGCGTGATCACCAAGGAAGTGGTGGAGGGGACAGGACAGCCCGAGATTATTTATTCGGATTCCCCCAGGCCGAGGCGTTCCTTTGTCAAGAGGCATCATCAAACAAACAATGGAGAGATAGCATAAACGACAGGATTGGGATCTGCGGTAGCTGCAGATCCCATTTTTAAAGACGAGGATGGAATATGAGCGAAAAGGAGACAAAATGGTTTCCGATTGTGGCTTTGCATGATCTGGTACTGCTTCCGGGAACCAATGTACATCTTGACATAGACAACAAGACTTTTGTCGGCGCAGTCAACGCCGCAATGAAGCAGGATCAGGAGCTCGTGGTTTTTTCCTATAAGGATTCGGGAGATAAGGGCAAGCTGAAGCAGGAGCAGCTCTGTCCGGTAGGAACGCGTGTGAAGGTGCGCCAGGTCCTGAAGCTGCCGAAGGGCGTACTCCGTATCCTGCTGGGAGTGGAGAACAGGGTGGTACTCAGACAGATTGAGAATCTGAAAGAGTATAATCTGGCAGAGGTGGAGGAGTGTGTTTTCGACGGGCCGGAGATGGAGGAGGAAGAGAAAGAGGCCAGGCTGCGCATGATGAAGGAGATTGTTAAGCGTTGCGGAGAGACCGGGCTCATTTATAATCCTGTGATCATTTCAGCGCTGGAGAAAATTGACCAGCTTGAGCTTCTGGTGGACCTGACGGCAGAGGCCGTTCCGCTGCAGGTGGCATACAAACAGGAGCTTTTGTGCATACTGGATCCGGTTGAACGGTCGGAGCGGCTCAATGCGATTCTGATCAATGAGATCCGGATTCACCGCATCCGCGCGGAGCTGACTGAGAAGCTGAAGGAATGCGTGGACCGGAATCAGAGAGAGTATGTGCTGAGGGAGCAGATGAAGCTGATCAAGCAGGAACTCGGAGAGGAAGACACGGAGGATGAGGGAGAACGCTACCGCAGGCTGCTGGAGGAGGCTGCCCCGCCTGAAGAGGTGCGGGAGAAGCTGGAGAAGGAGATTAAGCGTTTTTGCAGCCTGCCCTACGCCTCCTCTGAAAGCGCTGTGATCCGCAATTATATTGAGACGCTTCTGGAGTACCCGTGGAACAAGGAGGGAAAGGACAATCAGGATCTGAAAAAGGCGATTGAGCAGCTTGAAAAAGATCACTATGGCCTGAAAAAGATCAAGGAGCGCATCATCGATTATCTTGCGGTCCGCGCTTTGAGCAACCGGAAAGATGCCCCGATCCTGTGTCTGGTGGGACCGCCAGGTACGGGAAAAACATCTGTTGCCAAATCCATAGCCAGCGCCCTTCACAAACAATATGGCCGGATCGCGCTTGGAGGTGTCAGGGACGAGGCGGAGATCCGCGGACACAGGAAGACCTATATCGGCGCCATGCCGGGCCGGATTGTGACAGTGATTTCACAGACAGGAGTGAACAATCCGCTGATCCTTCTGGATGAGATCGACAAGACGAGCGGGGATCACAGGGGAGATACTGCTTCGGCGCTGCTGGAGGTGCTGGACGGTGAACAAAACGTGCATTTTCAGGATCACTATTTTGAGGTGCCGGTGGATCTGAGCAATGTCCTGTTTGTCGCGACGGCCAATGACGCATCCGCTATTCCGGAGCCGCTGCGGGACCGGATGGAGATGATTGAGGTCAACAGTTATACGGAGAATGAGAAATTCCATATCGCTAGCATGTACCTGCTTCCAAAGCAGCTTGGCAAAAACGGTTTAAAAAAGAGCCAGTTCAAGATGACTGATGAAGCGATCTACCGTGTCATCCGCTGTTATACCAGGGAGGCCGGAGTCAGGACGCTGGAACGGACGATCGGCATGCTGATGCAGAAGGCTGCCAGAGGAATTGTGACGGAGGAATTCAAGTCCCTGAAGGTAACGCCCAAAAAGCTTGAGGCGCTTTTAGGGGTGCCGAAATATGATCCTGACGTGAAAAATATTGAGGACAAAATCGGCGTGGTGACGGGACTTGCCTGGACACGCGTCGGGGGAGATACGCTGAATGTGGAGGTCAATCTTCTGGAAGGAAAGGGCGGCCTGACCATTACAGGCAACCTCGGGGATGTGATGAAGGAATCCGCGCAGATCGCGCTGTCCTATGTCCGGACGCTTTCTGATGTACGCAGGCTTCCGGAGGAATACTTTGAGAAGCATATTGTGCATATCCATGTACCGGAGGGCGCGACACCCAAGGATGGGCCTTCAGCAGGCATCACCATGGCGCTGGCCATGTATTCCGCTCTCCTTAAGCGACCGGTAAGTGGAACCATCGCGATGACCGGAGAGATTACGCTGAAGGGCAATGTCCTTCCCATCGGTGGACTTAAGGAGAAGCTGCTGGCTGCGAAAAACGCGGGAATGAAGAAGGTGCTGGTGCCTGCGGAAAACAGGAAAAATGTTGAGGAGCTGGATGGCGAGATCACAGAGGGGATGGAGATCTGTTATGTCTCCCGCATGGAGGAGGTCATCCGGCATGCTGTCAGGAAGCAGATGTTCACATTGAAACAGGAGTAGCTGCTGGATAGATACAAACAGGAGGGATAAGTATGGTCATTCAAAGCGCGGAACTGAAAACCGTGTGCGGCGTGACGAGCAGGCTGCCGAAGCACGACTGCCCGGAGATCGCGTTTGCAGGAAAATCCAATGTGGGGAAATCCTCCCTGATCAACGGGCTGCTGAACAGGAAGGCGCTTGCCAGAACCTCGGGACAGCCAGGCAAGACACAGACCATCAATTTTTATGAGATCAACCACTCTTTTTTCTTTGTGGATCTGCCAGGTTACGGATATGCGAAGGTATCGATGAAGGAACGGGAGCGGTGGGGAAAAATGATCGAGGGATATCTGGGAAGCTCGAAGCAGCTTACGGCTGTATGCCTACTGGTGGATATCAGGCATGAGCCGTCCGCAAATGATAAAATGATGTATGACTGGATCGTGCAGACAGGCTTTTCACCGGTTGTCATTGCGACCAAGCTGGACAAGATCAATCGTTCACAGATCAGCAAGCATCTGAAAGCGATCCGGTCGGGGCTCGGCATGAAGCAGGAGGATCCCCTGTTTCCGTTTTCGGCGAATACAAAGCAGGGAAGAGAGGAAATCTGGGAGTTTTTGGAGCAGGCTCTTCTGGCTGAAAGCTCTTCGCTGACTCAAGGTTAAGTTCCTGTTCGACGGGTTGCATTCCGGGGTATGAAATAACATGTGAATACATGGACGTGAAAGAAGCTTACAGCGTGCATGAAAAAGAGGGGGCGGGATCCCCCTCTTTTTTCATGCGCACGGTTATCTGTTGATGCTGTTTGAGATGCGCAGTTGTGTTTCCCGAAAGGAATGCGATAAAAGCACAGGCAGGAAGGATGATTCTGATGTTACTCGGTCGTGTTTTCCCAGAAGGAGGCGACGAGATACTGATAGATCTCTTCGCTTTTTTTCTGCCAGGTATCACAGATATGAATAGCCTGTTCCCTGGTCGGAACAGAGAGCTTCAGCTCCATTAGAAGCTGATTGCGCTCCTTGATATTGCACTGCGCGATAAACTCCCCGTCAGACGGATAATAATCCGCGGTGATTGCGGATTCGTTGCGGAGTTCGATCTTTTGTTCCTTCAGATAGGTGATGATCTCTACCTTGATCGCGTCTGATATCTTGAACTCAAACATTTCCACGGCTTCCTGACCCTGCTCTGTGATCTCATACAGGGAATGGCCCCGCTCGGAAATGGACTTGATAAAATCATTCTCCAGCAGCTCATTGATCGCAATCTGCAGATTAAAATAATTGGTATACTCCTTCTCCAGAATAAACTGGGAGATCTGGGAGGCTGAAAGCGGAAAATCCACCCGGTTCAGCATATACAAGATCATCAATTTGTACAAAACGATCCCATCATTCGACATAAGCGGACTCCCTATCTGATATGTGCCTTAACGGCCTGGCTTACCACGTCGGCAAGCCTTGGATCAAAGGGCTCCGGCAGGATACAGGTTTCGCTTAGCTCGTCATCGGAGATCAGTCCGGCAATTGCGCGGGCGGCTGCAAGCTTCATTTCCTCTGTGATGATGGAAGCGCGTCCCTCCAATGCACCCTTGAAGATGCCCGGGAAGGCAATGACGTTGTTGACCTGATTTGGAAAATCGGAGCGGCCGGTTCCAACGATCCTCGCGCCTGCAGCGATTGCTTCGTCAGGCATAATCTCAGGAGTCGGATTGGCCATCGCGAACAGGATGGCATCGGGATTCATGGATCTTACCATATCCTGTGTCACAGTGTTCGGCGCTGACACGCCGATAAAGATATCCGCGCCTTCCATCGCGTCAGCGAGTTTTCCGGATCTGTTGTCGGGATTGGTGACGGCGAGCATTTCCTTCTGCATCCAGTTGAGACGTTCGTATCCGCTGTGGAGGATTCCCCTGCTCGCGCAAAGCGTGATATTGGTAAATCCGTAGGTCAGGAGCAGCTTGGCGATGGCGATGCCGGCGGCACCGGCGCCGTTGATCACAACCCTGCAGGCTTCTTTCTTCTTGCCGGTCAGCTTGAGGCTATTGATGATGCCGGCCAGGACAACGATGGCGGTTCCGTGCTGGTCGTCATGGAAGATCGGGATGTCAAGTGCTTCGTTCAGGCGGCGCTCAATCTCAAAGCACCGTGGTGCGGAAATGTCCTCCAGGTTGATTCCGCCAAAGGCAGGAGCGATGCGGATCACTGTCTCAACGATCTCGTCAGTATCCTGTGTGTCCAGACAGATCGGAACAGCGTTGACGCCGCCGAAGGATTTAAACAGGACTGCCTTGCCCTCCATGACCGGCATGGCGGCCAGCGCGCCGATATTGCCAAGACCCAGTACAGCGCTTCCGTCTGACACGACCGCGATGGTGTTGCCCTTCTGCGTGTAGGTGTAGGCTGCCTCCGGCTGATCCGCAATCCTTCTGCAGGGCTCGGCCACGCCGGGAGTATAAGCCAGGGACAGATCCTCCCTGGTCTGTAAGGGACATTTGGGCTCAGTGCTGAGCTTGCCAGCCCATTCTTCGTGTAATTGTAATGATCTTTCGTAAACGTCCATATTTTTCCACCTTTTCTGTAATAATTTAGAATGCTTGTAACTATTGTATTCTAGCATTTCATGGGGAATAGTGCAAGGCTTCTTCGAGTGAATTTCATAAAAGGGGGAGGATGGCTTTCACGAAAGCGGCAGGCAGGACGTCTTACGTCGGATCAGCTGCATTGTGAAAGAAGCTAAAAATTGGGACTTTACAAAAATGGAATAAGTGATATAATCGGAAACGAAAGGTGTATTAACAATTCTTTGTATTTGATTCTGGTATTCAGATATTGTTACCCAATTATTAAAATTTTATAGTTTAGACGCAGCGTTTAAGCTTTAACAGGCATTTCAGCATTTAGTCTGATGTTTTAGGCTGCATGATTTTGGCATAACAGGAAGAAAGGAGCATTTATGAACTACGAAGACATGAATCTGACACAGCTTCGCGCGGCTGCAAAGGGTTTAGGAATAAAGGGTATTACCGCAATGAAAAAGGGGGAGCTTCTGGATCTGCTTAACGCGGTGAAGGGGCACCAGCAGGCGCTGGAGGTCAACGCAAAGCAGAAGGAGGCAGGAAAAGCCGAGCCTGCAGGACGTATGGAGGAAACGCAGGAAGGAACGGACAGCGGTGAGATCATGGAAAAGAGTAATCGTAGAGAGGCCGGTCCGCAGGACGGAGCCCGCAAGACGGTGACAGGTGCGGATTCCTGGGAGATGAGGGAGAAGAATACCCGTCAGGACGCCGGACAGCAGGAGGGAGGCCGCAGATTGGTGACAGGCGCGGATGCCGGTGAGACGAGGGAGGAAGCAGAGCGAAGGATGCCGTACCGGCGGGATCCCGATCAGGCACGGGGTAGGTATGAAGTGGATTACAGTCAGGACAGCGGCAGGGAAGCTAACGGTATTTTGGAGATCATGGCGGACGGGTTTGGATTTATCCGCTGTGAGAATTACCTGCCGGGAGAAAATGATATCTATGTGGCGCCTGCTACGATCAAGCGCATGAATCTAAAGACTGGCGATATTATCGTGGGCAACACCAAGATCAAGACGGAACGGGAAAAATTCGCGGCCCTGCTCTATGTGAAGTCCATCAACGGATATACTGTCGAGGAGGCGATGAGACGGAAGAATTTCGAGGATCTGACGCCGATCTTTCCAGATGAACGCATCCGCCTGGAAAATGAATACGCGAAGGGAATCTCCATGCGGATCATGGATCTGCTTGCCCCCATCGGCAAAGGCCAGAGGGGCATGATCGTCGCGCCGCCGAAGGCGGGCAAGACGACCCTGCTCAAGCAGATCGCCGTCAGCATCAGCAGGGCTTACAGGGATATGCACCTGATCGTTCTGCTCATTGATGAACGTCCCGAGGAGGTGACGGATATCCGCGAGACCATAGAGGGACCTAATGTGGAAGTGATCTATTCCACCTTTGACGAGCTGCCTGAACATCACAAGCGTGTATCTGAAATGGTGCTTGAGCGGGCAAAGCGCCTTGTTGAGCACAAGGAGGATGTTGTGATCCTGCTTGATTCCATTACCCGCCTCGCAAGAGCGTACAACCTGACAGTACCGCCCAGCGGACGTACCCTCACAGGCGGACTCGATCCGGCAGCGCTGCATATGCCGAAGAAGTTTTTCGGCGCTGCAAGAAATATGCGGGAGGGTGGCTCCCTGACGGTGCTTGCCACCGCCCTGGTGGATACCGGTTCCAAGATGGACGATGTAGTCTTTGAGGAGTTTAAGGGCACCGGCAACATGGAGCTTGTGCTGGACCGCAGGCTGTCGGAAAAACGGATTTTCCCGGCTATCGATATCACCAAGTCCGGCACGCGGCGGGACGACCTGCTGCTTAACCAGCTGGAGCTTGAGGCTGTGGAGGCGATGCACAAGGAGTTTTCGGGTAACAGGGCGGAAGATACGGTGGAGGAGATTCTCCGGTTGTTTCTGCGCACCAAAAACAACAGGGAATTTCTGGAGCTGGTGAAGAGATCTCTGCTGCGCAAAGAGAGAAGCTGACGGTTCACCCTTTGACGAATCTGTTACATACCGGAGGTCTGTGTATAGGTGAAAGGGCAAACTGTTGTATATGGAATAAAAAAGGGTTGACAAAGCTGTGGAATCTGTGTATAATAGCTTTCGTGTGAGTTTGGGAGATCATTTATATGAAGATAAACTTATATGACATTTTATCTGTGCCTGCCGCGGACAGGACGGTGGAAGCGTTTTTTGAGGATCAGGAAGCTGTTTTGCAGGGTGAGAGATTCAAGGTATCCTGTGAACATCCATTCTCTGTCAGATTAAAATATGTACAGAAGAATGAGATATCCGTGCAGCTTGATGTGACAGTATCCGTAGAACGCTGCTGCAGCCGGTGTCTTGAGCCTGTGAGGAGGGCGTATGGTCTGAATCTGTTGCATAAGATCCGGACAGATACGGGGATGGCGTGTACGGATGAATCCGGGGAATACGATGAGGTAAGTTATATTGAAGACTGCACGTTGGATGTGGACATGCTCATTTTAGAAGAGTTGTACACCGTCCTTCCGCCTGCGGTGCTCTGCAAGGAGGACTGCAAGGGGATCTGTAAGGTATGCGGGGCAAATCTGAACCGGCAGCAATGTGACTGTGATCAGTTTGTTCCGGATCCGAGAATGGCAGTTTTTGGTGATATCTTCAATCAATTGAAGGAGGTGTAAAGAATGTCTATCTGTCCAAAGAATAAATCTTCCAAGGGAAGAAGAGATCAGAGAAGAGCCAATTGGAAAATGACGGCTCCGACTTTGGTAAAGTGTTCTAAGTGTGGCGAGCTGATGGTACCTCATAGAGTATGCAAAAAATGTGGCAGCTACAACAAAAAAGAAATCATTGAAGCTTAATTTTCGTGTAAACGAATGAAATGACCTTTCTGTTGATCAGAGAGGTCTTTTTTCGATACAGTGCGAAAAGATCAGATAAATGCAGGAATGGAGGACATTTTATGTCAGAGGTTACCAGCGTCGTTTTGGACGCGATGGGAGGAGACAATTCGCCGGGAGAGATGGTATCAGGCTGCGTCATGGCGGTGAAAGAGAATAAAGAGCTGATGGTCTGGCTCGTCGGGCCTGAAAACCGGCTGAAGGACGAGCTTTCAAAATATGACTACCCTTCTGATAAGATCAGGGTGGTACACGCGCCGGATGAGATTTCCACGCATGACGCGCCGGTGCAGGCCATCCGTACAAAAAAGAATTCTTCCATGGTGGTCGGGCTTGATCTGGTAAGGCAGGGAAAGGCGGACGGTTTTGTGTCGGCGGGAAATTCCGGCGCGGTTCTGGTGGGCGGACAGCTCATGGTGGGACGGCTTAAGGGGATTGAACGGGCTCCGCTTGCTCCGATCATGCCGACGGTGAACGGCGTAAGCCTCTTGCTGGACTGCGGCGCGAATGTGGATCCCAAGCCTTCCCAGCTGGTACAGTTTGCCCGTATGGGTTCCATTTATATGCAGTATGTGATGGGCGTGGACAATCCCAGGGTGGGGATCGTAAATATTGGAGCGGAAGAAGAGAAGGGAAACGCTCTGGTCAAGAAGACATTTCCCCTGCTCAAAGCCTGTGAGGATATTAATTTTATCGGCAGCGTGGAGGCAAGGGAGTTTCCCTACGGTGCGGCGGATGTTGTGGTGACAGACGCGTTTGTCGGGAATGTCATGCTGAAGCTGACGGAAGGCCTGTGCTCCGGACTGCTCCATCTGATCAAGGACGGCATGACATCCACTCCGGTGTCTACCATGGGGGCGGCGCTTGTCAAGCCGCACTTAAAACAGGTGCTCAAGACATTTGACGCGTCTGAATACGGCGGAGCTCCGCTGCTCGGATTAAATGGGCTCGTTGTAAAGATTCATGGAAACGCTACGCGCAAGGAAGTGAAAAACGCGCTGTTTCAGGTTCAGACCTTTAAACAGCAGGATATCAACGGTAAGATTAACGCGTACCTGCGCAAACAAAGCGAGCAGACCGGAGGAGAGCAGGATGTTGAATTATGATGAAAAAATGGTGGAGGAACAGATTCGCTATACCTTCCGCAATAAAGAATTATTGAGGCAGGCTTTGTCCCACAGTTCATTTATCAATGAGATGAAACGGAAGGGAATGGAGAGTTATGAAAGGCTTGAATTTCTTGGAGACGCTGTGCTGGAGCTGATTACAAGCGAATACCTGTTTGAGCATTACAAGGAGCTTCCGGAGGGCAGGCTGACAAGGCTCAGGGCTTCAATCGTGTGTGAATTTACGCTGTCTTCCGTATCGAAGGAGTTAAAGCTCGGGGACTATGTGCTTTTGTCAAAGGGGGAGGAGCTGACCGGCGGCAGAAAACGAAATTCCATTCTGTGCGACCTGTTTGAGTCAGTGCTCGGGGCTATTTATCTCGATGGAGGGATGGAACCGGCCAGATCGTATGTGCGCCGGTTTCTGCTGACGGATATCGAGCACAAGACGCTGTTTTATGACGCGAAGACGACTCTGCAGGAGATGATGCAGAAGGATGGAAAGGGACTTGTCACCTATGAGCTGTTGAAGGAAGAGGGACCTGATCATGACAAACATTTTGTCACGCAGGTACTGGTGGATGGCATAAGCCTCGCGCAGGGAGATGGCAGTTCCAAAAAAAACGCGGAGCAGATGGCTGCCTATCACGCGTTATTGAAATTAAGGAGCCTTTGAGAAAGATATGTATCTGAAGAGTATAGAGGTATATGGATTTAAATCCTTTGCCAACCGTATTTTGTTTGAATTTAATAAAGGAATCACAGGCATAGTGGGTCCGAATGGAAGCGGAAAGAGCAACGTCGGGGACGCGGTTCGCTGGGTGCTGGGAGAGCAGAGCGCAAAGCAGCTCCGCGGCGCAAAGATGGAGGATGTCATTTTTGCGGGAACAGAGCTTAGAAAGCCCCATGGCTCAGCCTATGTGGCGATCACGCTGGATAACAGCGATCACTCGCTTCCGGTCGACTATGAAGAGGTCACGGTTGCGAGGAGGGTGTATCGTTCCGGCGAGAGCGAATACCTGATCAATGGCACGGTGAGCAGGCTGAAGGATGTCAACGCCCTGTTTTTTGATACCGGTATCGGTAAGGAGGGATACTCCATTATCGGGCAGGGACAGGTGGAACGAATCCTGTCGGGCAAGCCGGAGGAACGGCGGGAGCTGTTTGACGAGGCTGCCGGTATTGTCAAGTACAAGAAGAACAAGGCGGCGACGGAAAAATCCCTTGCGGCGGAGAGGGAGAATCTAAGCCGTGTCAATGATATCTTAAGCGAGCTGGAAAAGCAGGTGGGACCCCTGCAGAAGCAGTCGGAGACCGCTAAAAAATACCTGCTCTATAAGGGCGAACTGAAACGGTTTGATGTCAATGTGTTTCTTCTGGAAAATGAGCGGATTGAAAGCCAGATCAAGGAGCACGAGGATAAGCTTCTGATCGTCAATGAGGACAGCGCGCGTTTAAAGAGGGAGTTTGACCAGACAAAACAGGAATATGACCAGATCGAGCTTGCGCTGGAGGACTGCAGCGCGCGCATGGATGCGCATACCGGCCGGATTCATGCGCTGAAGCTTCAGAATGAGAGGAATGAAGGCGAGGTCAATGTGCTGAACCAGCAGATTTCCAACGCGAAGTCAACGGACATCCATCTCGGAGAGCAGATCAACCGGATCAGCCAGGCGCTTGCCGAACAGGAGAAGGAAAAACGGGAATTCCAGGAGCGGAAAGCGGTGCTGGACGAGAAGATGGACAGCGCGGACGACGTGGTGGATGAGGCGCGGGAGGCCAGCGAAGCGATAGAAGAGGAGCTGTCACAGCTCAGGAATGAGATTGAGAAACACAAGGCGGATATCATAGAGTTTTTGAACGATGACGCCAATCTGAAGGCAAAAGTCGGAAGATATGACGCCATGCTGGAAAGCATAACCTACCGCAAATCCCAGCTGAAGCAGCGCTTTTTGCAGTCCAAATCAGAAGAGATGAAAAGCCGTGAGGAATATGACAGGCAGAAGGAGGCGCTTGCGGAGATCGAACAGACTGCCGCAGGACTGCTGGAACGTATGGATCAGGTAGATGCAGGTCTTGATCAGAACACCATCCTCACCGGACAGAATAAAAAGCGGTTGTTTGACGCCAACAATGAATTTAGCGGAACGAAATCCAAGCTGGAGGCGCTGCGCAACATTACCGAGCGCTATGACGGTTATGGCAATTCGATCAAGCGGGTGATGGAACAGAAGGAGCGGTATCCAGGCATTGTCGGCGTTGTGGCGGATATTATACAGGTAAATCAGGAGTACGAGATCGCGGTGGAGACGGCCCTGGGCGGCAGCATTCAGAATATTGTGACGGACAATGAGACAACCGCAAAGCAGCTGATCCAGTATTTAAAAAAGAACCGCTTCGGCAGGGCCACATTTCTTCCGCTTACCACGATCGGCACGCAGAATAACGGTTTTCAGAACAGGGAGGCGCTGAAAGAGCCCGGTGTCATTGGACTTGCCAAGGATCTTGTGCGTGTCCATGACAAATATACCGCCGTCACCGAGCACCTTCTCGGAAGGATTCTTGTTGTCGACACGATCGATCACGCGATTGCGGTAAACAAAAAATTTCACCAGAAACTCAGGATCGTCACTGTAGAGGGAGAGCTGCTTACGCCGGGAGGCGCCATGACAGGAGGCGCGTTTAAGAATTCCTCCAATCTTCTTGGAAGAAAGAGGGAGTTAGACGAGCTGAAACAGACGCTTGCTGAGATCAAAAACGAGATTGAAAACGCGTCTAATGAAGAGACCGAGCTTCGCGCTGTCAGGGAACAGATGAAGACAGAAAAGGAAAACATCGCTCTCCAGCTCAATGAACTGAAATTAAAAAAGAATACCGTAACCATGAGCATGAACCAGCTATCCAAGAGCCTGACAGATACGGCCGGCATATTTGCCGCTGTTAACAGGGAAAACAAGGAGCTTGAATCACAGGTTGAGGATATCAATCAGAACAAGAAGGAGCTCTATGACAATCACAGGCACGCGGAGGAAGCAAAGGCTGAACTGGAGAAACAGATCCGGATGCTGGAGGAGACCGTCCTTGCAAAACAGGAGGAACTGAAACAGGCAAATGAAAAGGTGTCCGCGCTGACGCTGGAATTTAATACCATGCGGCAGCAGGATGATTTTCTGATCGAAAATCTAAAGAGGATACGCGGGGAGGAAAAAAAGCTCCGTGAGGAAATGGAAGGCTACCGTTCCCAGATGAGCAACTCGGGAAGGGCAATCGAGGAGCTGGTCGCGAAGATTGAGGAGTATAAAAAGCTGATCCTGGCTGACAAAGGAAAAATCAGCGAGTTGGAAAAGGAGCTGGAGGAACAGAGAAACCGGAAGGAGGAGCTTGGCAGCAGGCATAAGGAGTTTTTTGCCAGAAGGGAACAGCTGAATGAAGAGATCACCAAGCTGGACAAATCGGCTTTCCGCCTGTCGGCCATGCTGGAAAAGATCAATGAGCAGGCGGACAGCCTGAGTAAATATATGTGGGAGGAGTATGAGCTCACCTATCAGTCTGCGATGGAGCTGAGGGATCAGACGTTAAACGACCTGGACATCTTAAAGCGCGAGGTGTCAGCCGTTAAGGCAAAGATCAAGGATCTTGGCGTGGTCAATGTCAATGCCATTGAGGATTACAAGGTGGTCTCTGAACGGTATGAGTTCCTGAAGGGACAGCATGACGATATCGTCAAGGCGGAAACCAATCTTCTCGCGATCATAGCCGAGCTGGATACCGCGATGCGGACGCAGTTTCAGGAAAAATTCAACGAGATACAGGTCATGTTCCAAAAGGTATTCAGGGAGCTGTTCGGCGGTGGAAAGGCGACGCTGGAGCTTGTGGAAAACGAGGATATCCTGGAAGCGGGAATCCGCATTATCGCGCAGCCTCCGGGCAAAAAGCTTCAGAATATGATGCAGCTTTCGGGAGGAGAAAAGGCGCTTTCGGCAATCGCGCTGCTGTTTGCCATCCAGAGCCTGAAGCCTTCCCCGTTCTGTCTGCTGGATGAGATCGAGGCGGCGCTTGATGACTCGAATGTCACGCGCTACGCGAAATACCTGAACAAGCTGACAAAGGATACGCAGTTTATTGTGATCACGCACAGGAAGGGAACCATGGAGGCGGCAGATGTCCTTTACGGTATCACCATGCAGGAAAAGGGCGTGTCAACTCTCGTATCTGTGAATTTGATAGAAAATGAACTGGAGGATTAGGGAATGTTTCATTTTTTTAAGAAGAAGAATAAGGATCCGGAGAGTACAGAGGAACAGAACGAACAGGCTATGCAGGAGACCGCAGACGGATCCGGAGGGCAGGCGTTCGGAGAGGATGCTGATATTCCGAAGGATGGGCAGGCATCCGGCGAGGACGGCGAAGTCCGTTCTGACAGCCTGCAGGAAGGGACTGATGAGGACAGCTTTCAAAAGCCGGAGGAAGCCGGGGAAGAGAATACTTTGGAAGCGGGAGACATCGCAGACACGCTGGAGGCTGTAGATGACGAACATGAAGAAAACGAAAATGCGGCAGCAGATCCAGATGGAACTGGGGAGATGAAGGAATCCGGGGACATTCCACAGAAAACGGCGAAAAAACCCAAAAAGGGATTGTTCGGACGTCTTGTAGCCGGTCTGACCAAGACCCGCGCGAGCATCAGCCAGAGCTTTGACCAGCTTTTCAAGGGCTTCAAGACCATTGACGATGATTTTTATGAGGAGCTTGAGGAGACGTTGATCATGGCGGATCTGGGACTGGATACAACAGAGCGCATCATCGAAGAGTTGAAGGGGCTTGTCAAGAAAAACCACATCAAGGAGGCGGAGGCCTGCAGGGAGCTGGTGATCCAGCTGATCCGGGAGCAGATGTTTGTGGAGGACAGCGCGTATGATTTTGAAAACCAGCAGACTGTCATGCTGATCATCGGCGTGAACGGCGTGGGCAAGACGACCTCCATCGGCAAGCTTGCAGCGCAGTATAAAGGAAGGGGCAAGCAGGTGATGATGTGCGCTGCTGATACCTTCCGGGCTGCAGCCATTGACCAGCTTAAGACATGGGCGCAGCGGGCGGACGTGCCGATCATTGCGCAGAATGAGGGATCGGATCCCGCTGCGGTTACCTTTGACGCGGTCAAGGCCGCTGCCGCGAGAAATATTGATATTCTTCTGGTAGATACGGCAGGACGGCTGCACAATAAAAAGAACCTGATGGACGAGCTGGCGAAGATGAGGAGGATCATCGAGAAGGAATACAGCAGCGCGCATCTGGAGACGCTGATCGTACTGGATGGCTCCACGGGCCAGAACGCCCTGGAGCAGGCGCGTCAGTTCAGCACTGTGACGCATATTGACGGCATTATCCTTACGAAGCTGGACGGGACAGCCAAAGGCGGCATAGCCATCGCAATCCAGTCCGAATTGAATGTGCCTGTAAAATATATCGGAGTCGGGGAACAGATCAACGACCTGCAGAAATTTGATCCGGATGCCTATGTTGCAGCCCTGTTCGCGGACATGGATACCCGGGAGGATATTGAGATCCTGATCCCGCATCAGGAAGAGAAATAGGAGGAGCGGAAGAATCATGTTGACATTGGAAAAATTTGAGGAGGCTTACCAGACAGTCCAGAAGGTGGTCAATCCCACCAAGCTGGTTTACAGCAGTTCCTTCAGTGAGCAGAGCGGCAATAAGATCTATCTGAAGCCGGAAAATCTGCAGGTGACAGGTGCCTACAAGATCAGGGGCGCGTATTACAAGATATCCACGCTTTCTCCGGAGGAGAGGGAAAAGGGGCTGATCACGGCTTCGGCGGGTAACCACGCGCAGGGCGTCGCGTTTGCCGCCAGAGCCTACGGGGTGAAAGCCGTGATCGTCATGCCGACCACCACTCCGCTGATCAAGGTAAACCGAACAAAATCCTATGGCGCCGAGGTCATTCTGTATGGGGATGTCTATGACGAGTCCTGCCAGTACGCGCTGGAGATGGCGGAGGACAAGGGGCTTACCTTCATTCATCCCTTCGATGATCCTGATGTAGCCTGTGGACAGGGCTCTATCGCCATGGAGATTGTCAAGGAGCTTCCGACTGTGGATTATATTCTTGTTCCAGTGGGAGGGGGCGGGCTTGCTGCAGGCATCTCCACCCTCGCGAGAATGCTCAATCCGCACATCAAGGTCATTGGTGTGGAGCCGGCGGGAGCCGCGTGCATGAAGGCTTCCCTGAAGGCGGGTAAGGTGGTTACCCTGCCAGTGGTGGATACGATCGCGGATGGCACGGCGGTCAAGACGCCCGGCGCCAAAATCTTTCCATACATTAAGGAAAATATAGACGATATCATCACCGTTGAGGACAGCGAGCTGATCGTTGCCTTTCTCGATATGCTGGAAAACCATAAGATGCTGGTGGAAAACTCCGGCCTTCTGGCGGTTGCTGCCGCGAAGAAGCTGCCTGTGAAGGATAAGAAGGTGGTCTGCGTGCTGAGCGGCGGTAATATGGATGTGATTACCTTTGCTTCTGTGGTACAGCACGGCCTGATCGCGAGGAGCAGAATTTTTACGGTATCTATTCTGCTTCCGGACAAGCCGGGCGAGCTGATGCATGTGAGCGCCATTATCGCGGAGATGCAGGGCAATATCATCAAGCTGGAGCACAACCAGTTTGTCAACCTCAATAGAAACGCTGCTGTGGAGCTGATCATCACGATGGAGGCTTTCGGACCGGAGCACAAGGAGCAGATCATCCATGCCCTGTCAGAAAAGGGATACCGGCCGATTGAGAAGAATCCAAAGAGCATCTACTAAACGAATGGATGTGACGGGAGGTGCCCAATGCAGGCTGGAATCGCTGTCGATCTTGGAACCACAACGGTCGGCGTCAGCATACTGGAACTTAAGAGCAGGGAGGAAATACTGTCGTTTTCATTTCCGAATCCACAGCAGGCGTATGGAGCGGATGTGATTACCAGAATCCGCAGCTGTACCGGTAACCCGGAAATGCTGGAAAAGCTGGGGGATATGCTTCGTTCAGCGCTGATGGAGCGGATTGCGGAACGGATCACTGTCGGCGAGATCCGGGAGATGGTGTTTAGCGGCAATACAGCTATGCTTCATTTCTTCAGGGGAATGCCTGTGGACGAGCTGGGCTGCTATCCCTTCCGTCCGGTCAGCCTGGCGTATGGAAGCCGTGAGATGTCGTCGGAGGCAGGAGCATGGAAAGAGTATTATCTGCCGGGTTTTTCCGCTTTCGTGGGCGCTGATATCCTGTCAGGCGCCTGGTATCTCGGAATGGGGCGTACATCAAAATATGAGCTTTTAGTGGATCTTGGGACAAACGGCGAACTGCTGCTGCTGAGCCGGGAGAAAGGGTATGCGGCATCCACAGCCTGCGGCTCTGTCTTCGACCATGCCGCGGCCGGGGCTGAGTATGGCAGCGAGCTGTTCCGGGTGATCGCGGCCAGCCGCAGAAGACGGCTCATAGACGTGACGGGGAGGCTGAAACCGCCTCTGGACCAGACGGGAATCGGAATTGACAGGGGATATGTGCTCCGTCAGCATCACATTCGTAGTTTCCAGCTTGCGAAGGGCGCCGTTCGCGCGGGGATTACCTGTCTTCTTCGGGAAGCCGGTATCTGCGCGGATGATGTCAGCAGGATTTACATCAGCGGCGGGCTTGGGTTTTACCTGCAGCCGTCTGACGCGTTTACGGTCGGTCTGCTGCCTGAGGAATTTAAGGGCAATATGCAGGCTGCCGGGAACACATCCCTGTACGGCGCGAAAAAAATGCTTTTGGAAGCAGATCGCGAAGCAGCGCTCCGGCAGATGGACGAGATCATAAACAGGACCAGGAGCTATGAGCTTGCCGCGCTGCATGGTTTTCAGGCTGTCTATCTGGAATCCATGGGATTGTGAAGGAATCGGAAATTGAAACAGGATATCGTTTCGCAATCGCCTGCCGTTTAGGAAACTGCAAAGGAGAAAAGCATTGAGTAAAATAGTGAAATATAGTATCATTTTATTGACAGAGATAGCTGTTTTTGTGACAATGTGTCTCTGTATGAAGAAGTATAATGCCAGGCATGCGGCACAGGAGTCGGATTTGATTGTGGCGGTGACGGAGGAAGCGGAGGATGCAGCCTTTATCATTAAGGCAGAAGCTGGAAAAGCAGAGCCGCCCGCCTTTACGCCACATGCGGTTGAAGCCACCGCGCCGGAACAGTATCTGGCCTCCTGGGAGACTGTTGTGGATGGGGAGGCGCTTTCGGATCCCGCTGCATATGAAGAGAAAAATCCGTTTGGAGATATCCGGTTTGATCTTGGCGCTGAATATACGGGAAAGGATGGCGTATTTACCTTCCGTGGTAATAATTTCCGCGACAATCCTGTGTACGGAAGAACCAATTATGAGATCGGTTCCCTGGTTGAAAAGTGGAGCGCACAGACAGGCGCGCTGGCTTATCAGGATGCGGTGTGGACAGGCAGCGGATGGACTGGACAGCCCCTGATCAGGAAATGGGACGCAGAGACAAAGAAGCATATGAACATGTATGAGTG
>CAMHJT010000033.1 GCA_946185495.1 uncultured Clostridiaceae bacterium
CCGGAGATCAATCCGGAGCACATGAAGGTGATCGAGTTCCAGAAGAAGAGACTGGGCACCACGAAGGGATTTGTGGCGGTGAAGCCGAACTGCTCCATCCAGAGCTATGCTCCGGTGCTGACTGCATGGAAGGAGTTTGAGCCCTATGAGGTAGTTGCGACGACTTATCAGGCAATCTCAGGCGCAGGCAAGACCTTCAAGGACTGGCCGGAGATGGTTGGCAATATCATTCCATTTATCGGCGGCGAGGAGGAGAAGTCCGAGAAGGAGCCTCTCCGTATCTGGGGACACATCGACGAGGAGAAGGGGGAGATCGTTCCGGCTGTAAGCCCTGTGATCACCTGCCAGTGTATCCGTGTTCCGGTGCTCAACGGACATACCGCGGCGGTATTTGTGAAGTTTAAGAAGCAGCCGACGAAGGAGCAATTGATCCAGAAGCTTGTCGAATTCAAGGGCGTTCCGCAGGAGCTGGGGCTTCCGAGCGCGCCGAAGCAGTTCATCCGCTACATGGAGGAGGATAACCGTCCGCAGGTAGCGCTTGACGTGGATTACGAGAGAGGAATGGGAATATCCGTCGGAAGAATCCGTGAGGACAGCGTTTATGACTGGAAGTTCGTGGGACTTTCCCATAACACAGTAAGAGGCGCTGCAGGCGGTGCTGTACTCTGCGCGGAGCTTTTGAAGGCCCAGGGATATATCACAAAAAAGTGAGAAATGCTGTGGCGTAAAAAGGGATAAAAGCGTCATTTCCCGGCAGGTCTGCGCATTCACTGCACAGATACATAAAAGTATATGATGGCTGACAGGGACACTTTCCAGGAGATATCCTGCGGGAGTGTCCTTTTGTTGTATTGACTTCCATTTTACTGTATGCTAAACTTTTTGTAGCTGTTTAGGATGGGGATGACTGCTGGATCGTCATGCCGTATTTTAATAAGCTGGTAATTGCGAAACTCAAAATGTAGACTGAGGCTTTGTGCAAGCTATATGTTTTTTCGCCGGCATTAGGAACGTTAGCCTGGAAAAAAATATAGCTTGCACAAAGCCGGTCAAAAAAGGATATCGTTTCGCAAACGCTTATTTCAATTAAATTTGAGAGGAGATCATCATGGGCTTGCATTATATTTCAGAGGTGCCATCCGCGGAGGAGATTAAGACATTATATCCGATGAGCGCGGAATTATTGAAAATCAAGGAGGAGAGGGACGCGGAGATCGCGAAGGTATTTACAGGAGAATCGAAGAAATTTCTGGCGATCATCGGGCCCTGCTCAGCAGATAACGAGGAGGCGGTTGTGGATTATACGGTCAGGCTGGCCGGTATCGCGGAGAAGGTGAAGGACAAGCTGATCATTGTTCCCAGAATTTATACGAACAAACCCCGGACGAATGGTTCGGGATATAAGGGAATGCTCCATCAGCCCAATCCGGAGGAAAAGCCGAATTTTATCGAGGGTCTCAAGGCGATCCGCAAGATGCATATCGACTCGATCAGGGAGTCCGGCCTGACAGCTGCGGATGAGATGCTGTATTCTGACAACTGGAATTATATGTCGGATATTCTTTCCTATGTTGCGATCGGTGCGAGGTCGGTGGAAAACCAGTCCCACAGGCTGACCGCATCCGGGATTGACGTGCCGGTGGGAATGAAAAATCCGACTTCGGGTGATTACGCGGTCATGATGAATTCCTGCATCGCCGGACAGTCCCCGCACACCTTTATGACGGCTGGCTGGGAGGTCAAATCGGATGGCAATCCGCTGACACACTGCATTCTGCGCGGTTCCCTGAACCGGTACGGCGTGTCCATGCCGAATTACCACTATGAGGATCTGATATCAGGAGTTTTCCACATTGAAGAATCCGGCTGTCATCGTGGACGCGAACCACAACAATTCCGGTAAAAAATGGGACCAGCAGCCGAGAATTGTGAAGGAGATCCTGCACAGCATGCGCCATAGCGTGGATGTGGCGGGGCTTGTGAAGGGCGTGATGATCGAATCCTATATTGAAGACGGCAATCAGCCGGTGGGAGGCGGGTGCTATGGAAAATCCATCACCGATCCGTGCCTCGGCTGGGAAAAATCGGAACGGCTTTTATTGGAGATGGCGGAACTGTTATGATAAGGGGCCGCGGGGATTGGCGCCTGAGTGTACAGACAGATGTTTGGTAACTGCTGAACAGCTGCGAGAAGACAGAATGAGGAGGTAACAGGAATGGGCGAGACGGAACAGGATAACAGGAATGGTATAGAGCTTGAAGGCAGTCAGGGTACAGAACCCGAAAATAGAGAGGATATCGAATTTGAGGATAAAAAAGAGATGGTGGTGCGCCAGAACAAGGAGCTGGCAATTCCCAGAACCGGGCTGTCTGTCAAGGGTGAGCTGACGGTCAAAGGCGAGCTGGCGGTCAAGGGTGAGCTGGCGCTGATCAACGAGCTGGCGGTCAAGGGCGAGCTGGTGATCCCTGGTGAGCTTGACAAGAGCCGTCATACGGACAAGATCATCATTGTGGAGAGCGTCAAGGCCGCAGTGGAATACCTGCAGGATACAGAGGGCAATATCCTGACGACCACCGGGGTTCTGGAAATCTATGAGTTTACAAAGCTGCAAGGATTTGAGGACAGGCTGTACTCCAGAGTGCTTCCGCATGACGAGATCATTCATGCCTGCGAGCAGCTTGGAATCAAGGGGCGTCATCTGCTTGGCATGAAGGGTCCGTTTTCCAAGATGATGAATTACGCGATGATGAAGGATTATGATGTGCGGTACCTGGTTGTAAAGGATTCCGGTATCGTTGGCGGTTTCCTGGAAAAGATGGAGGCTGCGATGGAGCTTGGCGTGACGGTGATCGTTGTGGCGACGGCCTACAATGAGAATGATCAGAATGAGGAAGAGGTTGTAAAGTATTTAAGAGACGAGCAGGCCAGAATGTAAAACGGTTACGGCAGTGCAGTTCGGGGAGGGAGGTTGCAGGTTGGATATTCAGCAGGTCATAAGCGGGTTAAATGAATTATTTCAAAACAGGGAAAGTGACAAGGTGGAGGATTATCTGTCCGGCCATCTGGAATGTGCGCTCAAAGAGGGAGACGCCGGGGCGGCGATCACCATCATCAATGAGCTGATCGGGTTTTACAGGGATACCTCGCAGTACGACAAGGCGGAGGCCTATTGCAGCAGGCTTCTGCCATTTATGGAAAAGGCGGGGCTCAAGGATACGGTGCATTATGGCACAAGCTGCATCAATATTGCGAATGTTTACCGTGCATCCGGAAGGCTTGCGGATTCCATGGAGCATTATCAGAAGGTATTTGAGATTTATGCTCAGGTGCTCGACCGGAATGATTTTTTATATGCCAGCCTGTATAACAATCTCTCCCTTCTGTATCAGGAGATGGGGGAGTTTGAACAGGCGGCTGAGGCGCTTTGCAAGGCGCTTGAGGTTGTCAGGCTGTATCCGGAGGAGACGGTCAAGCTGGCAGTGACCTGCTCCAATCTTGCGGCCTGTTATGTGAAGACCGGTAATCTGGAGGGGGCGCAAAAGGCTTCCGCAGAAGCGCTGTCTATTTTTGAAAACGGACTGACGGGCGACTTTCATTACAGCGCGTCGGTTTCTGTTGCCGGGGACATTCAGTTTGCCCTTGGACATTATGAACAGGCAGCCGGATTGTACCAGCAGGCCATGCAAGCGCAGAAACAGCATGTCGGGCTGACGCATGCGTATTTCCGCATCGTGTCCAATCTGCAGATGACGATGGAAAAGCTGGGAAAACCTGACGCATTGAAAGGGCTGGTTTTGTCCAGGGATTATTATCACGGGTTTGGCCATGTTTTTTCCCAGCGGATGGCAGACTGCGTGAAGGAGCTTACCTTTGCCAAGGTGGGAGAGGGATCGGACTGCTTCGGGTGGGATGACATATTATCCATGGATCATGATTTTGGTCCCGGTTTTTGCGTGTTTGTGAACAGGGAGGTCTATGCGGAATGGGGAGAGGCGCTTTCAAGGACCTATTCCCTTCTGCCGGAGCGGTATCGGGGATTTGACCAGCCGCCGGTGGTCAAGGGCGCTCCGAGGAACGGCGTTCTGGTGACGGAGGAGTTCTTCTCCAGGATCCTGGAGCTTTCGGAGGAGGAATGCGCTTATCTGATGGCAAATGAGACGCTGCCGGAGCAGGTCTTTTTGAGGCTTTCGGACTGGCAGCTTCGGACGGTTACCAACGGGGAGATCTTTGACGGTGAGGACACCTCATTTGCAAGGATCTATCACAATCTGAAAAAGGGCTATCCTGCGAAGGTGAGGCTCAGAAAGATGGCACAGATGCTGGGTGAATGCTGCCAGGACGGGCAGTACAATTATCAGCGGCTGATGCGGCGGGGGGATCTGCATGGCGCCATTTTGATGCAGCAGTCCTTTGCCGAAAAGGTGATCGGATTTTTGTATCTGTTAAACCGCCAGTATGCGCCCCACAGAAAATGGCTGATCCGCGGAACGGGATCCTTTGAGAAGGGCGGGGAAGTCCTTTCCCTCGTAAAGGAACTGCTGGAAATGCGGCCGGATCTGTCTTCCTATGCAAAGCGCGAGGCTGTGGAGTGGATCGGCAAGACGAACGGGGAAGATCAGGTACTTGGAAAAATCGATGAGATCGCAAGAGGCATTGTGCAGCTGCTATGCGGGGAGGGAATCACAACCTCCAAGGAGCCGTATCTTGAGCAGCATATTCCGGAGCTTCTCGCGGCGTCCTTTTTGAGATGGGATAGTTAAGGCGGCCGGAAATGGAGAAGCACAGCGACAGGAAGAGAATGTAATGGGATGGCTGCAGCGCAGCCGGAAAAAAGAGAGGGAGGTGCGCAGCGTGGAGAAAACAGAGCTGGTAGACGCGTTGGTGGAGCTTGAGTGGAGGGCGTTTGACAAGGTGGAGAATCTGGGCGGAAGGGCGAACTGTCAGGATAACTTTAACACCTTTTCGGTGATGAGAAAGAGCCAGTATCTGGCGTGGCCGGAGCATCTGCTTGAGAGCTTCTACGCGGATTTTGTGGAGGCAAATGAAAAAAACTGGAACCTGATCACAGAAAAATACGGCAGGATGATGGAATCAACGGTTCCGGAGGAATACGAGGCGCTGAAGGGGAAGCTTCCGGAGGTGTCTCCCAAAAAACGTGCTATTGCGGATCAGATTGTGGAGATCCAGGTGGAGTGGATGGAGGAGTTTGCAAAGGCATATCCCTGCATGGCAGGCAATGCCAGAAGCATTCGTTCTTCCACAGATACGCCTGTCAATACCTCTTATGAGACATACTTAAGGGGCGAGCTTCTGACCTATTCCGACCGCACGCTCGGATTGTATGGGGCCTGGATCGTGGAGCTTTCCAAATCCGGAACCAACCTTGCGAAGGAGATTATGGCCAATACGGCGCTTCTTTATGGTTATGCGTCGCTTGACGCGGCAGAAAAGGCGCTGCAGGGGGAAAAATAGGTTTGGTTTCTGATTTTGCCAAAGTATAAAAAAACCTGAAAAAAAGCGTTTCCGGCATGGAGTTTCCGGAAACGCTTTTGTTGTGCAAAGGAAATCAGGTTCTGTCGTTCATACGCAAAAAGCCTTACGCCCTGGAAAGATACTCGCCGGTACGTGTATCGATCATGATCTTGTCGCCCTGGTTTACGAACAGGGGAACATTCAGGGTTGCGCCTGTCTCAACGGTACAGGGCTTGGTAGCGCCGGTAGCGGTATTGCCCTTCACGCCCGGCTCGCATTCTGTCACCTCCAGAACAACGTTGATCTCCGGCTCAATGGCGAATACGTTGCCTGCATGGGATACAACCTTTACATTCTCGTTCTCTTTCACGAACTTCAGGGAATCCCCTACCACGTCCTGACCAAGCGCGATCTGGTCGTAGGATTCATTGTCCATAAAGTGATATAAATCTCCGTCATTGTACAGGTACTGCATATTCTTGCGGTCGATATGCGCTGTCTCGCACTTCTCTGTCGGACGGAAGGTCTTCTCTACAACGCCCCCGCTCACGATATTCTTCAGCTTGGTTCTGACAAATGCAGCGCCCTTGCCCGGCTTTACATGCTGAAACTCGATGATCTGGTAGATATTGCCTTCATACTCGATCGTTACGCCATTCCGAAAATCACCTGCTGTAATTGTTGCCATGTTCATATCCTCCTTTTTATAGCTTCTGCTCATTCCATGATAATCATTCGTAACTTTCAGGCAATGGCTGAATCGTTACAAATATTCCACAAAATTATATCTTATCTTGCGCGCTTTTTCAACCACAAATATGAATTATTTTTTTGAGGGGGATAATATTTTTTCCATACAGTAATATTTTTATGAGGACGGCCATATATTTATATCAGCACATGGAAGGGAATGGCGTTATCACGGGAGCCGGAAGGAAAAGACGGTTCCAACCGCTTTGATAGAGGAGGAAAGCATGACGAAACGAGAGGAAGTATTAAAGCTGCTGTCAGCCCCGGTGCGTAGGGCGATAGAGGGTACGGGGCTGGATTTTGACCAGCTTCAGGAGATCAGGCTCCGGACAGAGGAGCCGTTGATTCTGCTGTACCGGGGGGAGGAAGTATTCCTGTCTCGGGCGGGAGAAATGCTGACCGGGGAGAGGGACGCCTATGTGGTGGAAGCTGCGGATGTGAAGGAGACGCTGGATCATGTCAGCAGCTTTTCACTTTACGCGTTTGAGGATGAGATACGGCAGGGATTTATCACGGTGCAGGGAGGACACAGGATCGGACTGGCCGGGCAGGTGATTTTAGAGCAGGGGAGGATCAAGAGCGTGAAGCACATTTCCTTTCTGAATATCCGCATGTCGCATGAAAAAAAAGGCTGCGGCAGGGAAATTCTGCCGTATCTGTTTGAAAACCGGCAGATCTGTCACACGCTGATCATCTCGCCGCCGGGCTGCGGTAAGACAACCCTGCTGCGGGATCTTGTGCGGCTGCTTTCAGATGGCTCCGACAGGTTCCGCGGTGTGAGCGTGGGAGTGGTGGATGAGCGATCCGAGATCGGTGCGTGCTACCGGGGAATCCCGCAGAATGATATCGGGATCCGGACGGATGTGCTGGACTGCTGCCCCAAGGCGGAGGGCATGCTGATGATGATCCGGAGCATGTCCCCTGTTGTGATCGCGGTGGACGAGATCGGGCAGAGAGAAGACATCGATGCGCTTTCCTATGTGATGAACTGCGGGTGCCATATTCTGGCGACGGTTCACGGGTCCTCCATTGATGATATCAGGAATAAGCCGGTTCTCAGGAGGCTTGTGGAAGAAAAACGGTTTAAGCGGTTTATCGTGCTGTCAGGAAAGGGCAGGCCGGGGGAGGTTGAGAATATATTTGACGACAGGGGAAGCGTGCTGTATCCCGGCTACACATGAGGGAGAGGAGACAGGAAAAGCGCAGAATGCCACCGAAGGGCATCATATGGGAGAATCGGAGATATGGAAATCGGAAAAACGCCGTCGGTTTCAAAAGGGAGGAGAGAAAAATGGTATTTGTATTCAGGCTATCAGGAGCGTTGCTCGTCATGGCTGCCTGCGCGTATTTCGCGATGCACATGAGCCGTACCCTGGAGAGAAGAAAGCTGGAGCTTCGGAAGCTGTACAGCATCCTGCTGCAGTTGAAAAGCGAGATCAGGTATCTGGGGGAGCCGCTGCCGGATTGTTTCCGCAAGATGGCAGTACATGCGAAAGAGCCGTTCGCGGAGTGGCTGTCAGGGCTTGCGGACCGGCTGGACAGCAGGGAGGGGGAGGGCTTTGGCAGGGCGTGGCTTGCAGGTCTTTCTGATCTTCAGTCCCTGTCTGCAATGACCAGAGAGGATCTGGAACCGCTGTCGGAGCTTTCGGACAAGCTGGGGATCACGGATGCGGAGGCACAGCTCAAAGCGATTGATTACGCGCTTTTACATATCGAGAGGAACCGCACGATACTGGAAAACGAGATCGGGCAGAAGAAAAAGGTAATCGCGACGCTCAGTATGTTTGGCGGGTTTATGACGTTGATACTATTATTGTAAAAGGGGCAGGCCATGTCGGTAGAGATCATAATCAAAATTGCGGCGCTGGGAATCGTGGTAGCGCTTCTGAATCAGGTACTGAAGCATGCAGGAAGAGATGATCAGGCGTTTTTCGTGACGCTTGCGGGGATCATCGTTGTGCTGACCTGGCTTGTTCCCTATTTTACGGAGCTGTTTTCCTCTATGCAGAGGCTGTTCGGACTGTGAGGCAGGTTTATGGGTTATTATAAGGTGATCTGTACGGTGATCGTCGGCGTGCTGCTTGCGATCAAATTAAAGAGCATTGGAAGCGTGCTGTGGGTGTATCTGTCCATGGCACTCAGTATTTTTGTACTGTTTTACATTGTAAACCGCCTGAGCTTTCTGGTCGATTTCCTGAATGGAATCCTTGATGATATCGGCCTGGAATCCGGTTATTTTGAAATCCTGATGAAGATCGTGGGAATCTCCTACCTGTGTGAATTTACCTCCAATCTGTGCAAGGAATCCGGTTTTGTCGCGGTGGCGGGGCAGGTTGAGATCGGCGGGAAGCTGACTATGCTGGTGATGAGCATGCCGATTCTTCTGTCGATTATCAGGACGATTACCAGCGTATTGTAAAAGGCTGTGCCGGCGCATGGAAAATGTCTGCCCGGCATGGGCCGGCTGCTTTCGGTCTGGCGGGCAAAGCGCTTTAGCCGGCAGCTGGCCGGATACGAATAATCCGGCCAAAAGATTGTGCAGGGTCTAAATGACAGGGGGGATCGGGTTGAAGGGGATCGGGCTGAAACGGGGCGTTTTACTGGCTGTGTTTGTCTGCCTGGCAGTCAGCGGGGGACAGGCCATGGCGCAGTCAACTTGCAGAGCAGGTATGTCTGACATGAAAACGGTACAACAGGATCAAGAGATTTCTGACAGAAACGTCGGATCATCCGAGGCGGCAGACAGCGCGCAGAAAGAGACTCACAGGGCAAGATCGCATAGCCCGGACGGAACGTCATCTGCGGCGGCAGGCAGCGGGCGGACAGGTCATGATGCCTGGGATGCTTACTGCGAGGAACTCTATGGCACGTTGGGAATGGAAAAGGTGGATCAGGAGCTTTCCGGTATCAGCGGACGGTACGGGGAGGAGGGGACGCTTTCATTTTCACGGATCACACGCCTGATGATGGAGGGACAGGTGGAGGAGGCATTTCGCGAGGCGGCGGAAGGCGCTGGAAAAAAGCTGATGGGGGAAATGCTCGTGAATCGCGGGCTTATGGCCAAACTATTCCTGCTTGTGGTGGTCGCGTCGGTCTTTCACAATTATTCCTCCGTCCTGAAGTCCGGTTATGCCGCGGAGCAGGGCTTTTATGTGACATATCTGATGATCGCGGCGCTTCTGATCCAGTCATTTTCCCTGGCCTACGAGGTGGCAGAGCATGCGGTGGCGTATCTGAAGGAAATGATGTCCTGCATGCTTCCCGCGTTTTATCTCTCTATCGTCATTGCGGGCGGACTTACCACATCCCAGATGGTGAGCTCCCTGTTTCTGGGAATGCTGTCTGTCGTGGAGCGCCTGCTGCTCGGCCTGATCCTGCCGGGCATACGTATTTACTTTCTGATCATCCTGATGAATCAGATTGGTGACAAGGACAGGTTTTCGAAGCTCGCCGGGCTGCTCAGGCAGGGAATCAGTCTGGCGCTTAAGACGATGGTGACGGGAATCGTGGGGCTTAATCTCATGAAAAGCCTGCTTGTTCCCGTCTATGAAAGCGCAAGGTGCGGGCTGCTCCAGAAGGGTCTGTCGATCCTGCCCGGCGGCGCTTCCCTTTCCGGGCTTGGCACCCTGCTGCTTGGCGCCGGTGTACTTCTTAAAAACAGCGTGGGGATCGCGGTGGTCGTCATGCTGCTGGTGATCACCGGAGTGCCGGTACTGAAGCTGTTTGGCTTTTCTGTTCTCTACCGCATTCTTCTCGCCCTGATCCAGCCGGTCAGCGACAAGAGGATCATGGCGGGCATACAGGGGGCTGCGGACAGCATCAGTATACTTCTTAAGGCAGTTGCGACAGCGGTGGTGCTGTTTATCCTGTCGGTGGCCATTGTAGTCCTGACGACAAATGTCAGGTTGTATGTCAGCTAGACAGGATGTTGCCAAATAAAAAGCGTATATTGAGGCTTGGTGCCGGATGTATGTTTTTTCGCCGGCATTAGGAACGTTAGCCAAGAAAAAATATATATCCTGTACCAAGCCGATTGAAACAGTATATTGGTTTGCAAACATTTGCACCTATTATCATGCTGGAGGTGAAGAATGGAATTTGTATTGTCCTGGGTGAAGAACGGACTTGTCTTCGGCCTGTTCGCTTCGGTGATCCTGATGCTCAGTCCCGGAAAAACCTACCGCGCCCATATCGCCATGGCGACAGGCCTGCTTTTTATCATGGTGATGCTGCATCCGCTGATGGAGCTTCTGCAGATTGACACGGCGTCCTACGCGGAATATATTCAGGATTATCTGATGCTGGAACCGGAGGTGGGCCGCTATGAGCGGGAGAATCTGCGGCTTTACGAGGAGTCGGTTGCAATAGAGGTAAAGATGGCGCTGAAGGCGCAGGGATATGAGGTCAGCGAGGTAGGGGTGACTGCGGATGCGTCGGGGCGGACTTTGTGCGTCAGGATCAGGTTCGGGGCGGGATCGGAGCTGCCCGGCGATCCGGAGCGTGAGCTTGCCGGGCTGCTGGGAGAAGGGGCGCGGATCACATATGAGGTCGCTGCGGGGCAGAGCCGGCCGGAGGATCAATAAAACGGCGGAATGGCTGTCGGTTGTGAATGGAGGGAGAGGTGTATGTTGTCCGGAGAACACGGGGAGAAGGAAAAAAAGGAAAAGGGAATTCTGGCATTTTTAAAGCTTGACAGCCTGACGAAGGAAAA
This sequence comes from uncultured Clostridiaceae bacterium, assembly GCA_946185495.1. Classification (GTDB taxonomy): domain Bacteria; phylum Bacillota; class Clostridia; order Lachnospirales; family Lachnospiraceae; genus CAG-590. Next base: position 10,935 of record CAMHJT010000033.1, read on the forward strand.
ACGGGAGAAGGCTGTCATTTTGTTTTTACTGGGGATATTTTTTCTGCTGGCGGCAACGCCGGCGTCCCGCCTTTCACCGAAGAAGGAAAAGGCTGTGAAGCAGGCGGAGGAAACACAATTAGGACAGGAAACGCAGACGGGAGATGCATATATTGAAGGGCTGGAGAATAAACTGAAAAAAACCATAGAGGGCATGGAGGGGGCGGGAAATGTCACAGTCATGATCACGCTGAAGGATAAGGGCGAAAAAATATTAGACAAGAATCACCCCTATGAGAGTGATGTGGAGAAAAACGGGGCGGAGCAGTTTGAGAGAACAAGTATCCGCAGCGACCAGCAGACAGTTTTAGTGGACCGGGAGGGGCAGACGGCGCCGATCGTTGTGCAGGAGAGGTATCCTGAGATAGAGGGAGTTCTCGTACTGTGCGGCGGGGGAGATGACCCGGCTCTGGCGTTAAGGATCAAGGAGGCTGTCTCGGCATTATTTTCAATTGACGACCATAAAGTAGTAGTGTGCAGAGCAAAGCAGCCGTAGGGCTTGGAAAGTGAGGATCGGTTATGAAGAGGTTATTTCAAAAAAATCAGGTGATTATCACGGCGCTGGCAATTATGATCGCGGTGGCGGGGTATCTGAATTTTACCAGCGACAAACAGGTCTTGAATACATCTGTGGAAAACATGCAGAGCGAAGGCGCAAGCGGCAACCGGGATGACGCGACCATCAGCGCCGCGGTGGAGGACACGGGGGGACAGACGGACCTCGCGCTTGACGGAATGGAAACTGTCGCGGTAAACGGGGAGGCTGACGGGGCTGTTGACGTGACGGCTGATGAAAACCGGGAGGACGCCGGATTGGAAGCTGAGGACGGGGAGAACCTGGCGGAGGCCAGTCTGGATGGTAACGGAGATCCGATCGATTCTGACACTGTGGGAGAGGCTGTGCTCACCAGCGCGTCGGTAACGCTGTCGCAGGCGAAGCTGAACAGGGAGCAGACCCGGTCCAGATCCAAGGAGACGCTGCTTGAGATCATCAACAATGAAAATCTCGGAGAGGCATCCAAGCAGGAGGCCATTGATAAAATGCTGTCTTTGACGGAGCGGATGGAGAAGGAGAGCGCGGCAGAGTCTCAGCTGGCGGCAAAGGGGTTTGCGGATTCCGTTGTGAGCATTTCGGAGGATTGTGTGGATGTAACCTTAAGCATTTCTTCCCTGACCGATGTGCAGAGGGCGCAGATAGAAGACATTATTACCCGAAAGACGGGATTTGACCTGAACAAGATCGTGATCACAACCACATCGGATCAAAAATAGAATCTGATCAAGAGTTTTTTGGAAAAGGATTGCAAAAGATACTACTTTTTTGGTATACTATAGGGTAAATGATCGTAACGATTCAGGTCTGGCTGGATCGCATCAAAAAAATGCATTCACATACAGGGTGATGAAGGAGGAATGGAAATGGCAGCGGAGACACAGAGCGGCAATAGTTATAGTGTGAAGGAAGAGGGAGCGTTTGGAGATATTCAGATCGCCGACGAGGTGATTGCGATCATCGCGGGGCTTGCGGCCACCGAGGTGGAGGGCGTTGCGAAGATGTATGGCAATATCACGAACGAGCTGGTGAGCAAGCTGGGCATGAAACGGCTTTCCAAGGGAGTCAAGGTGCTGGTGACGCCGGATGATGTGAAGGTGGATCTGTCCATTGAACTGAAGTACGGATACAGCGTCATGAAGGTTTCAGAGGTTGTGCAGGAGAAGGTGAAGCAGGCTATTGAGACCATGACCGGACTGAAGGTTTCGATGGTGCGTGTCCGCATCGCCGGCGTGGCGATCGAAAAGGAGCCTTCTGCCAAAAAATAATGGCGGCGTGATTCGGAAACTGTGCGCGGATCGAAAGCTGTGTCATTTGGCGGAGGAAGACTGGCGGTTTATAAAGAGAGGACAAAAGAATGCTCAGAAGCGAGGTTAGGGAAGAAATATTTAAGATTCTTTTCAGAATACCATTTCTGGAGCCGGCTGAGATAATGGAGCAGATTGATTTCTCCATGGAGGAGCTGGAAGGCAAGAGTGAGAAGAATCGAAGCTATATCAGGGAGAAGACGGAAGCCATGATCAGCCGTCTTGAGGAGGTTGACCGGAAGCTTTCGGAGTGCTGTGAGGGCTGGAATCTCAACAGGCTCGGGAAAGCAGAGCTGGCGATTCTGCGGATCGCGGTGTATGAGATCATGCTGGATCCGGAGATTGATACCAGGATAGCGATCAATGAGGCGCTGGAGCTCTCGAAGCGGTACTGTGACGAGCAGGCGAAGGGATTTATCAACGGCGTGCTGCGCAAGGTTGCGGATTCCTGTGAAGGCGTCCGTCCTGAGAAGGCTTCCGAAGAGGAGAGGACACCGGATGATCAGACATAAACAGCAGATTTTAATCGCTGATACGCAGGAACCCGATACCGTGCCCGGCCTTCGGAAGGGCGCGGTATCGGCGTTGGATAGGCTGGTGTTTGGAAGCGGGGAGGAAAGGGCGGCCGGAAACCGTTTTTTACTATAGAGGAGAAGGAAATGGCTGCGGTATATTCAGTTACTCAGATCAATACCTATATCAAGAATATGTTCTCCACAGATTACCTGCTCCGCGAGGTGCAGGTCAGGGGAGAATTATCCAATGTGAAGTATCACTCTTCAGGGCACATTTATTTTACGCTGAAGGATGAGGGCAGCGCCATCGCCGGCGTGATGTTTAAGACGGCAAGGGCGCAGGGGCTTGGCTTTACCCTGGAAAATGGACAGGGAGTACAGATTACGGGCAGTATCAGTGTTTATGAGAGAGACGGAAGATATCAGATTTACGCAAAGAGGATTGAACCGGATGGGAGAGGCAGTCTTTATGAGGCATACGAGCTGCTGAAGCAGAGGCTTTATGAAGAAGGCCTTTTTGAATTTGAACATAAAAAGGAGATACCGAAGTACCCCGCGAGGGTTGGGATTGTGACCGCGCCGACAGGCGCCGCGATCCGCGATATCCAGAATATAGCCACGAGAAGGAATCCGTATGTGCAGCTCTATCTCTATCCGGCGAAGGTACAGGGGGAGGGAGCTGCGCAGACTATTGTCAGGGGAATCAGGACACTGGACAGAATGGGGATGGATACCATTATCATTGGCCGCGGAGGTGGTTCCATCGAGGATCTGTGGCCTTTCAATGAGGAGTGCGTGGCCAGGGCGATCTATGATGCAGACACTCCGATCATTTCCGGAACAGGACATGAGATTGACAATACCATAGCGGATTACGCGGCAGACCTTCGGGCGCCCACGCCCAGCGCTGCCTGCGAGCTGGCAATTCCGGATGTAATGTCGGTGCTCGCGGGTCTGGCGGGATTCAGGGAACGAATGGACTCGTTGATGCGGTACCGGATGGAGCAGGAGGGCAGGAGATGGGAGCTTTTGCGCGCGAGGCTTTCGGCGGCTGAGCCTGGCAGGCGGCTGGAAAACCAGATGATCTACCTGGATTCTCTGACAGGAAGGCTCGGCCAGGCGGCACAATCTGCCTATGAGAGACGGAAGCATCGGTATGAGCTGCTGCTTAGCAGGCTTTCAGGGATTAGTCCGACTGCAAAGCTGAACGGAGGATACGGATACATTTCCCATCCGGACGGAGCGCCGGTTACAGCTGTCTCGGAGCTTCAGAGAGACAGTGCGTTCCGGGTGACGTTATGGGATGGAACAATAGAGGGACAGGTAACTGGAATCACTAAGACAGAGGAGAACACAGATGGCTGAGAATATAGAAAAGCAGGAGAAGCAGTCCGGGGATCATTTTCAGGTTGAGGAGGCGTTTGGCAGGCTGGAGGAGATCATTGGCAGGCTGGAGTCAGATTCGCTTCCGCTGCGGGAATCCATTGCGCTTTACGGGGAGGGAGCGGAGCTTCTTGTCCGCTGCAGGGAGGAGCTGACTGGAATTGAGAAGGAAATGATCGTGATCAGTGAACAGATGGAACAGGGAGAGGATAAAAATGAGATTTGAGGATGAGTTAAAGGAACGGGTTCTTGAGGCAGATCAGGCGGTCAGGGATTATATGCCGGCGGAGGCGACCTTCCAGAAGACGGTGACGGACGCCATGGAATATACAATGTACGCAGGCGGCAAGAGGATCCGCCCGGTATTGATGAAGGCAGTATTTGATATGTTCGGGGGAAATGCGTCGCTGATCCGGCCATTTATGGCGGCGCTGGAGATGATCCATACATATTCCCTGATCCATGACGATCTGCCCGCGCTGGACAATGATGACTACCGGAGGGGAAGGAAAACAGCCCATATCGTCTATGGGGAGGCGATGGCGATCCTGGCGGGAGACAGCCTGTTAAACTATGCGTATGAGACAGCGGCGAAATCCTTTTCCCTGGTGGAAAAAGCCGCGCCGGAGGATACGCCCGGACTATTGCAGGAGCTTATGGTGCGCCGCAGGCTGGAGCGGGCCATGAAGGTGCTGGCTTGTAAACCCGGAATTTACGGCATGATCGGCGGACAGGTTGCGGATGTGGAGCTGACAGGAACGAGGCTGTCTCTCGAACAGATTACCTATATTTATCAGAATAAAACCAGTGCGCTGATCGAGGCTGCTATGATGATCGGCGGAATTCTGGCTGGCGTCGAAGATACAGGAATTGAAAAACTGGAGAAAGCAGGGTATAATATAGGGATGGCATTTCAGATTCAGGATGATATTCTGGATGAGACGGCAACCTTTGAGGAACTCGGCAAACCGATTCACAGTGACGAGAAGAATGAGAAGGTGACGCATGTGACGCTTTATGGGATTGAGCAGTCTGCGAAGGAGGCAGAACGTCTTTCGGAGGAGGCCGTTTCGATCGTGGAGGGCTTTGGCAGGGATTCCGGATTTCTTGCGGAGCTGATCACCTGGCTGATACACAGAAAAAATTAAAAGCCTGAATGAAACAGCAAATGAGCTAAAAAGGGGCAGCGTTATGGAACGTTTAGATAAGATAGAGCAACCAAATGATATCAAGCAATTTGAAGAGGAAGACTGGGAACCGTTAGCGGGGGAGATCAGGCAGTTTTTACTGGATCATGTCTCGAGGACAGGAGGGCATCTGGCCTCCAATCTGGGCTGTGTGGAGCTTACCATGGCGCTCCATCTGGTCCTGGAGCTTCCGAGGGACAGGATCATATGGGATGTAGGACACCAGTGCTATACCCATAAGCTTCTGACAGGCAGGAAAGAGGGGTTTGACCATCTGCGGCAGCTCGGAGGAATGAGCGGTTTTCCCAAGCGGGTGGAGAGTGATACGGATGTGTTTGAAACGGGACACAGTTCAACCTCCATTTCCGCGGCTATCGGCATGGCAAAGGCCGGCGAGCTGACCGGTACGGAGGGAACGGTTGTTGCCGTGATCGGAGACGGCTCCTTTACCGGAGGCCTGACCTATGAGGCGCTCAATAATCTGGGCAGACTGAAGAGCAGCTGCATGGTCGTGCTCAATGACAATGACATGTCGATCGACGAGAATGTGGGAGGCATGTCCAATTATCTCAATAAGATCCGCGTCGGACAGGCTTATAATGGCGTGAAATCCGGCGTGGAGAAGGGGCTTCTCAATATCCCCGGAATCGGGGAGGGACTTGCCAAGGCAGTGAAGCGCGGAAAGGACAGCATCAAGGAGCTGCTGGTTCCGGGCATGTTTTTTGAGGATCTGGGAATCACCTATATCGGTCCGATTGACGGACATAATATTTCCAAGATGGTAGATACGTTTCAGGCCGCGATCAAGCTGAACCGGCCGGTGGTGGTTCACGTGAAGACACAGAAGGGCAGGGGCTACCGCTATGCGGAGAAGCATCCGAAATATTTTCACGGCGTGGAGCCCTTTGACTTAAAGACCGGAAAGGTGCTGAAAAAGCAGACCAAAATGACCAATACCGGCGTGTTTGGAAGAAAGCTTTTAGCGCTCGGGGAACAGTATCCCAATCTTGTGGCGATCACGGCGGCCATGGCTTCGGGCACCGGCCTCGAAAAATTTGCCAATGTGTATCCTGCACGTTTCTTTGATGTGGGGATTGCGGAGCAGCACGCGGTGACCTTTGCCGCGGGACTGGCCAGCGGCGGTATGATTCCGGTGGTGGCGGTGTATTCGTCCTTTTTGCAGAGAGCTTATGACCAGATCCTGCACGATGTCTGCCTTCAGGGGCTGCATGTGATCTTTGCGGTGGACCGGTCTGGACTGGTAGGACAGGACGGAGCTACGCATCAGGGGATTTTTGACACGGCGTATCTGTCCCATATACCGGGGCTTACCGTCATTGCGCCAAAGAACCGTTATGAGCTGACCAAGTCGATGGAGTTCGCGATGGAGTTTCAGGGACCTGTGGCGATCAAGTACAGCCGCGGGGACGCGTTTTATGGCCTGAAGGAGCAGCTTGCACCGGTGGAATATGGAAAGAGCGAGATTCTGTTCCAGGGGAAAAGGCTGGCGCTTCTGGCTGTTGGAAATATGGTAGAGATAGCCTATGAGGCCTATGAGAGGCTTACAGAGCTTGGCTTTTCCATCACTCTGGTTAATGCCAGGTTTATCAGCCCACTGGATGAAGAGATGCTGAAGCAGCTGGCACGGGAGCATGAGATCATAGTCACGCTGGAGGAGCATGTACAGACCGGAGGATACGGACAGGCTGTCTCAGCCTTTTATATGCAAAACGGCTTTCGTGGGCGGGTGAGAAATATCGCCATACCGGACTGCTTTGTGGAACACGGACGGGTGGACGCGCTGCGGGAGAAGCTGGGGCTCAACGCTTCCGGCGTTGTCCGGGCTTTGCTGGAAGATCTGGACGCGAAAGAACAGATACAAAATGTGAAGATCAAGAAGGAATTTTGAAAATGAAAAAGGAACGTCTGGATGTAATTCTGGTAAACAGGGGACTGGCCGCGTCACGGGATAAGGCGAAGGCGCTGATCATGTCGGGAATCGTTTTTGTGGACGGCATGAGAGAGGATAAGGCGGGCGCAGCCTTTGATGAGAATGCACAGGTTGAGGTCAGGGGAGCAACGCTTCGGTATGTGAGCCGGGGCGGGCTCAAGCTGGAGAAAGCCATGGAGCAGTTTGACCTGTCGCTGGAGGGCAGGATCTGCATGGATATCGGCGCGTCCACCGGAGGCTTTACGGACTGCATGCTTCAAAATGGCGCTGTCAAGGTGTACGCGGTGGATGTCGGACATGGACAGCTGGACTGGAAGCTCCGGCAGGATGAGAGGGTCGTGTGTATGGAAAAGACGAACGCACGCTACCTGACAAGGGAGCAGATTCCAGACGGGCCGTCCTTTGCCTCGATCGATGTATCCTTTATCTCGCTGACTAAAATCCTTGCGCCGGTTAAGGAGATACTAAGCGCAGACGGGGAATTGGTGTGCCTGATCAAGCCGCAGTTTGAGGCGGGCAGGGAAAAGGTCGGAAAAAAGGGCGTGGTCAGGGATCCGCAGGTGCATCTTGAGGTAATCCAAAAGGTGATAGACTATGCGGTGTCTATCGGTTTTGTGCCATGCCACCTGGATTATTCCCCGATCCGGGGACCGGAGGGCAATATCGAGTATCTGCTGCATTTGTCAAAGAATAAAGCAGCGCAGCCCGGACCGGTCGACGTGGAAGCGGTGGTCAGGCTGTCGCATGAAATGCTGGCAGTCGCAAATCCGATGAAATTGAGGTGAACAAGAATGAAGCGTTTTCTGATCGCAACAAACAGTCTGAAGGATGAGGATCTGAGCCTTACGGGTGAGGTGGAGCAGTACATAGTCTCTCATGGGGGCAGCGCGACGCGGATCATCGGGGACAGGGATGGATCCGTCGGGTATTATCTCGACAGGAAGGAACAGTTTGACTGTATCCTGGCTCTGGGAGGAGATGGAACGATCCTCAAGGTCAGCCGCGACCTGAGGGCGCTTAATATGCCGATTGTCGGGGTGAATCTTGGCACGCTGGGATTTCTTGCGGAGGTTGAGCCGGAGCAGGTGTTTTCCGTTATAGACCGTCTTTTTGCGGATGACTATGAGATGGAGGAGAGGATGAACATCAGGGGCGAGATCACAAAACAGACGCAGGAAAAGGTGGTGCGAGAGGATGTCGCCCTCAATGATATCGTGATCACGAGATCCGGATTTTCCAGGATAATCGGATTGAAGGTCTATGTCAATGGCAGGGTGTTAGATATCTATGAGGCGGACGGGGTGATCATCAGCACGCCTACCGGCTCTACCGGGTATAATCTGTCAGCGGGCGGTCCGCTGGTATCACCGGGAACCAGCCTGATGATCGTAACGCCGATCTCCCCCCATTCTCTGACATCCAAGAGCATCGTGCTGTCGAGCGAGGATGAGATTGTGGTGGAGGTACTCAAGATGAGGAAGGCGCAGGAGGAGGAAGCCATTGTCAATTTTGACGGACAGCCGGGCACGCAGCTCACAGCCGGAGACAGGATCCGGATCTGCCGTTCCCAAACGGTTACAAGGATGGTAAAGCTGTTTGATGTGAGCTTTTATGAGGTACTCCGCGAGAAGATCGCGAAGAGCAGGTATGGCATTCCGGGATAGTGGACGCTTTGGAAGGAACTGTGAAGAACAGGCATCGCGTTCCGCATAGTGGAGGTTTTGGAAGGATCTTAGAGGCAGCATCTGACAAATGAGTTGGAGGAAGATATGCTACTGAATTTACACATAAAGAATATGGCGCTCATTGATGAGATTGATATCGACTTTGGTGATGGCCTGAACATACTGACGGGAGAGACGGGGGCCGGTAAGTCGATCGTGATCGGTTCGATCATGCTGGCTCTGGGCGGAAAGGCGCCCAGGGATTTTGTCCGTAAGGATGCGGAATACGGGCTGGTAGAGCTTCTCTTTTCCATTGAAGACGGGGAGATCATGGAAAAGCTGGCAGAGTGGGAGATACCGGAAGCGGATTCCGGAGAACTGATCCTGTCCAGAAAAATCATCGGCGGACGCAGCGTCAGCAAGATGAACGGCGAGACGGTGACACTTTCGAGAGTAAGGGAGGCTGCGGCTCTCCTGCTGGATCTCCATGCGCAGCATGAACACCAGTCCCTTCTTGTTCCGGGTAATCATATCAGGCTTCTGGACCGTTTCGGGCGGGAAAAACTTACACAGGTGAAGGATAAGGTCGCAAAGCTGTATGAGGAATACCGGGTGCTTGATGAGGAATACCGCGAAGGCTCCATCAATGACGAGGAGAAAAAGAGACAGTTAGATCTGATGCAGTATGAGAGCAGGGAGATAGAGGAGGCTGCGCTGAAGGAAGGGGAGGACGAACAGGTGGAACATCAGTACCGTCTGGCTTCCAACAGCAAGAGCATTGCGGAGCATGTCGGAAGCGCCTTTACCTATATTGAGGAGACGGTGTATGCGGCAGTGGATCGCAGCATCAGGGAAATGTCAGCGGTGACGGGATATGATGAGAGGCTGGGTACCTTGTCAGAGACGCTGGATCAGGCTTCGGAGCTGCTTTCTGATTTTGTCCGTTCTGCCCGTGATTATCTGGAGGAAAATACCTATTCTGATGAGGAATTCAGGGAGCTGGAGAGCCGGCTGGATACGATCAATCACTTGAAGGCAAAATATGGCAGGACGATACCGGAGGTGCTTGCATATGGTGAGCAGATCCGGGAACGCTATGAGAAACTGGTCAATCACGAGTCCTATATGGAGGAGCTTGGAAAACGCAAAGACAAAAAGAAAGCGGAGCTTTTAGAAGCCTGTGAGGAACTGAGCGCCGGCAGGAAGCAGGTAGCAGCCGGACTGGCTCAGAGCATTAAAAGCGCGCTGGTGGATCTGAATTTTCTGGATGTTCGGTTTGACATGGTATTTGAACGGCAGGAGGAGCCGTCTGCGTCCGGCTTCGACCATGCGTATTTTATTATCTCCACGAATGTTGGCGAGGAGATGAAGCCGTTATGGCAGGTGGCTTCGGGAGGGGAGCTTTCCAGGATCATGTTGGCGATGAAATCCTGCCTGGCAGACGCGGACCGGATAGAGACGCTGATCTTTGACGAGATTGATGTCGGTATCAGCGGCAGGACGGCGCAGATGGTTGCCGGAAAAATCCATGGGATCGGAAAAACCCATCAGGTCATCTGCATCACCCATCTGCCGCAGATTGCCGCGATGGCAAATCACCACTACTTAATTGAAAAAAGGGTAACAGATGGCAAGACAGTGACGCAGATTTACGCGCTGTCGCCTGAACAGGAGATCCGGGAGCTGGCGAGGCTGATCGGAGGCGTTGAGATTACGGATCGCGTGATGGAGAGCGCCCGCGAGATGAAGGAATTGGCAGGGAAGGTAAAGGTTGACTGAGAAAAGAATGGCCGTGGAGTCCATAATAAATGCAAACGCATTTATTGTGGACTTTTTTTGTATCAAAGGACTGCCGATGCCCTTTTGATCGGAGTCCGCGGGAAAGGAGAAAAGAATGAGGCGGTACAGACGGTTTTTAAGGGAATTATTGGCGGTGAACCTGATTTTCATACTGACAGCTGCCTTTCTGGGATATCAAAAGGAGCATCATGAGGTTGCACAGGTATCAAACGCCCTGGAAGCGAAGGGGACGGAGGATCGCCTTGTGGTTCCATCGGGAAAGACAGTAGGGATCTATATCAATACGAGGGGTGTTCTGGTGATAGATACCGGTGAGGTGACAGATATGGAGGGAAGGACAAGGACGCCGGCCAGAAACAGGCTGCTGACAGGAGACTATATCATTATGTTAAACGGGGAGGCCATGAAAACAAAGAAACAGCTGATTGACCGGATTACGAATTGTGACGGCAAAGAGCTGGTTTTTGGAGTCAGCCGCCGTGGACAGGACGTTACGGTGGAGATCCATCCTGTAGAGACGGAGCCGGGAACCTACAAGGTCGGAATCTGGGTGAGGGATGACCTGCAGGGGCTTGGAACGGTCACTTATCTTTCCGGAAGGCGGTTTGGCGCACTGGGGCACAGTATCAATGATACAGATACCGGATCGATTCTGGAGATCGGATCGGGAGAGATCTATGATGCAGACATTTATGGCGTTGAGAAGGGATTATCCGGCAATCCGGGAGAGATTGAGGGCATGATCGCGTATCAGACGGAACGGGTTGTAGGAAACATCGAAAAAAACCGTATTTATGGTATTTATGGCACTGCCTCCGATGTGTTCTGTGAAGATATGCGGGAGAACAATCCGGTTCCGGTAGCTTCAAAGGAGGAGGTGCGAACAGGGAAAGCCTGTATCCAATCCTATGTCAGTGGACAGAGAGCGTTTTATGACATCCGGATTACCGGGATACACAGAAACCGGAATGGAGATCCGGAAATCGAGTTTATTGTCACAGATGACAATCTGATCTCTTTGACGGGTGGTATTATACAGGGAATGAGCGGCTCTCCCATTCTTCAAGACGGAAAGCTCGCAGGTGCTGTAACGCATGTGTTTGTTGATGATCCCAAGAGGGGATATGGGATTTTTGTCGAAACAATGCGAAAACATGATATGGAAAGCTAGATGTTAACATATGCTGAAACAAAGCGAATTTCATCGGAAAAAGCGGCAGACCGGGGAACAAGGCGGAAGCTTCCCCTGTTGCCGCCTTTTCTTATGGGGGCAGGAAAGTCAGACCGGTAAATACTGATCGAAAACACGTCTGGCGAAAAACAAAAATCCTTCGAAAGCGACTATTTCTGAGAAAATCAGGACAAGGGGGAGGGACGGAGAGTGCGACAAACAACAAAATAAAAATGCACGACTAAAAGCTAAGTTGTTAAATAACAACTTCTTTTAGAGGATTTAGTTTGATATAGTCTGAAATGGTCGATGTCATAAGCGGTTTTTGTCATTTCATGAGTCAGAATTGTGCCGCATAACAGCACAATTCTGACAATAATAAAGAAAAGGATAATTGAGATGCCACATTAGGCCGGGAGAAGGACAGCAGCCTGATCGCACAATCGTGATTGTGCCGCAAAACTATATGATTTAGGAGGGAAGTATGATTCGCGTTATGATTGGTAACCAGGACGAGAGGATTGGGAGGAGGTTGGAGGACATTGTAAAAAAGCAGTCGCATTGTCATCTGATCGGCATTTATGAAAAGGGAGACCAGTTATTGTTACATATCAGGGAGGATCAGCCGGAAGTCGTCATATTAAATCCGGTTCTCCCCAATCTGGACGGGATTGGAGTGATCGAGAAGATCCGCAAGGAGATACAGTATGATGGAATCGCGTTTATTCTGATCGGTTCCGTTCATCAGACGAGGGTGCTTCAGCTTTTATCCAACAGGGCAAATGTCAGGTTTGTAACATGGGACAGCGCGGATGAGATGCTGGAAAAATGTATCTTGGAAACGCCCGGTAAAAACGGGAATACGAATCATTCACAAAGGGTAGAGGATATTGTTGTAAAACAGGGGACATATGAGAAGGATCTGAACGTTCTGGTGACACAGATGATCCATGAAATCGGCGTTCCGGCGCATATTAAGGGCTATCTGTATTTGCGGACCGCGATTTTGATGGCTGTCAGCAATATGGATGTTTTAAACGCTGTGACAAAACAGCTGTATCCGGATATTGCGAAGGAACACGGGACAACAGCCACCAGGGTGGAGCGCGCGATCCGCCACGCGATCGAGGTCGCGTGGGAAAGGGGGAATATTGACATGATCCATGATCTGTTTGGGTACACGATCCAGGCAGACAAAGGGAAACCGACCAATTCAGAGTTTATTGCCTTGATGGCAGATCGAATCCGTCTGGACAAAATGAATGAGGCTTGCTAGCATGGGAGGAACAGCAATGAGGGAAAGAATGAAACTGGTTTTTGTGTCTGGACAAAAGAGG
>CAMHJT010000034.1 GCA_946185495.1 uncultured Clostridiaceae bacterium
GTAGACCGGATTGACGGAATCAATGTAAAATATGAGCTTCAGCATGAGGGTGAAGGCACGAAGGCTACGATGAAGGCAGATGAGACGGATGGACATTCCTTTACGATCACTAATGCTGTCATTACTCCAAAGGGAGAGAGGGATGTTGTAACAGGCCTGATCAATGAGGAGAGTGTGGCGGATCCGTCCAAGGTTGTATTCACCATCAAGAAGGGCGATGAGATAATTGGTGAGTATCCGAATGTAGGCTCCGGTAACAGCGTTGCCGGGTTGAAAGCGCAGATTGCTATTCCGATTACATGGATTGAGAATGGCACCATGGTGACGGAGATCGGTACGGCAAATGGCATGACTACCGTTGACTGCGATACCGCGCTCGATGTTTATGTGACCGTACATGATGATACAGAGGCCAAGAATCCGATCAGGAGTGAGGAAGTCACATATTCTATCCTGGATGGAGTTGGAGCGATAGAGAAGGTACAGGAGACGAAGATTAAGACCAACCAGTATGGCGTCGCAACCATTCCGCTTGTTGCGCCGGGCAAGGCAGGAGAGGTACGGATTTCTGTAACGGTTGGATCAGAGAAGCTGTCTTATACATTGCTCTATACCAACAATAACGAAAAGCCGTTCACTATCAGCAATACAAAGTACGATGCGTCTGCCGGTGAGATTACAGTGCAGTTTAACCATGCGGTTGATAAGAACTCTGTCAAGGTGGGGCAGTTTACGCTGACGAATACAAAGGCAGATGAAAATGTACAGCTTGCCAGTGCTACACTTTCAGAGAGTGATATCAATACGGTTGTGATCAAGCTGCTGAACGAAAAATATCTGGAGTCTCTTGGTGGCTTTGACATGCTCAAGCTTGAGATTTCAGACTTTAAAGATGTGGACGGAAAGGTATACGCGCTGTATGACAGGAATGGCGTACCGTACCAGCTTCTGATCAGCAAGGTGACTGTTGATCAAACCAAGGGTGAGGTTTACGTGAAGTTTAACCATGCACTCATCGAGGATACTGTAAAGCTTGGGCAGTTCAAGCTGTCCAACACAAAGGAGAGCAAGAAGGTGGATCTTTCAAGCTTAAAGTTTGATAAAAATGACGCTTCTGTTGTGGTTCTTACAGTGACGGATAAGGCTGCATTTGCTCAGATTGAAGATATCACTGTATTGAAGATTGCGGTTTCTGCATTTGAAGATAAGGTTGAGGAAGACGGGGAAGAGAAGACTGTAACCTATATCTTGCAGGACAGGAATGGTTCTACACTTACTACTGACACCAGAACCAGGGAGGCAGAGAAATAATCTACACAAAAGACAGGGCCGGGGAATTCTCCCGGCTCTATCTTTTTTATGCGCAGGGGCGAATAATAGAAAATGTGAAAAAATTATTAAAATATGAAAAAAATGGAAAAGATAATTTGCACTTAGGGCGAAAATAGAATATAATAGCAATGTATGTGCATTTTTATAAGCAGTCCTCCATCTGTCCTGTCCGATATTTAAGAGCAGGCGTCAGCAGATGGAAGGCGGGACGGTCAGGAGGAGGATGGTTCCTGTGCGGCCGGAATAATGGAAAGAGGCAGGTGGAAGCATGAAGTTCATACATATGGCAGATGTCCATTTGGGCATACAGCCGGATAAAGGCAAGAAGTGGAGCAAGGACAGGGAACAGGAGATCAAGGATACCTTTGTCCGCGTCATCGGGGAAGCGGAGGCGAAGCAGGTGGATCTTTTGCTGATCGCGGGAGATCTGTTTCATATGCCGCCGTCAGAGGGCATGATCCGGGATGTGGATTATATTTTATCCAGGCTGTCGAAGACCAAGACGATCATGATCGCGGGAAGCAATGACTATATGAAGCCGGACAGCCCGCTGGCCAACTATCAGTTTTCCTCCAAGACGATCTGCCTGTCGGCGGACAAGATCAGCAATGTCTACATGAAGGATCTGGATGTCTGCGTGACGGGATTTTCTTATAACAGCAAGGAGAATGAGGACGATATCATTAATCATATCAAGCCTGCAAAGCAGGGCGCGGTCAATATCCTTTTGGCGCATGGCGGAGATGCGAAGCATCTGCCGTTTAACAAGAAGATATTAAGGGAGTCCAATTTTGATTATATCGCGCTGGGGCATATCCATAAGCCGGAGATCATCAAGGAAAACGCGGTGATCATGGCGGGATCCCTGGAGCCGATCGATTATACGGATACCGGTGCGAGAGGATATATCTATGGCGAGATCGTGGATGGAAAGGTGAAGGCGGAATTTGTGCCGGCCGCGAAACGGAGCTATATGAACCTGCTGTTGAAGATCAAGCCTGAGCATACGCCGCAGGGAATCCTGGAGTTGGTAGACCGTCAGATCCGGAATCTCGGAACAGACAATATTTACCGGATTCTGGTAAAGGGACAGAATTACAATCGCGATGTATTTGACTTCTCTCCGCTGGTGGAGCGGTATAACATCTATGAGGTGATCTCAGAGATGGCACCGGAGTATGACCTGGCCAGGCTGTATGAGGAGAATCAGAATAACCTGATCGGAAGGTTCATCGGGACGCTTTCAGATCACTATTATTCCGATGAGGTGGCTAGAAAAGCCCTGCATTACGGGCTGGATGTACTACTTAAGACAGGAGAACGGTGATATGAAGATAGATAAGCTGCATTTACGCAATTATGGACAATTTGAAGATCGGGAATTCACGCTGTCTCCGGGCATCAATGTGTTTTATGGGGCGAATGAGGCCGGGAAATCCACGACAAAGGATTTTATTGTGGATATGTTGTACGGCATTGACGCAACTGCTGCCTCAGGCGTGAAATTTGACCATTATGAGAAGAGGAGGCCTATTTACCAGTCCGGGTACGCCGGAGCGATGGAGGTCACCACGGATGCGGGACAGTACCTGATTGAGCGCAATTTTGACAGGCAGGAACAGAGCGTGTCGGTCAGGGATTTGAATACAGGCCAGCAGGTGCCGTTAGGTGAGGGCGGCGATCTGGTGGGAACCGTGTTCCATACGGACAAGAGTACCTATATGAATACGCTCTGTATCGGACATATGGGAGCGGCCACGGATCATGAGATCACGGAGCGGCTCGGCAGCTATATTGTCAACATGGCGTCCTCCAAGGCGGGGGAGATTGACGCGGTTTCCGCGATCATGGCGCTTAAGAATAAAAAGAAGGAATTCTCCATTGAGAAGCTTGCGGCGAAGGAAAAGGAGATTACCGGCAAGCTTCAGTTAGACAGGGATTTTGACGCGGAGATTGCCGCGGTGAAAGAGGAGATTGCCAGGGTAGAGGCAGAGAAAGCTGCGCTTCCACAGGAGCAGATCCAGTTTACGCCGATCCACAAAAAGCAGGAGGAGGCAGAGGCTCCGGAACAGGAAGGACAGGAGCCGGAGGAAGCGGAGGAAGAAGCGGCGTCCAAACATGACCAGGAGCTTAACATGCTCCGCAATATGGGCAGGAAGAGCATTCTGGACAATGTGATGGTTATCTTTCTTGCGGGCCTTCTGGTAGTAGCGCTGTTTATTGGCATCGCATACGCGGTTCCGGTCAATGTGCCGGAGGTGAAGATCGGGATTATCGCGGCAGGCGTAGTCTATGGAGCTTCTGTGGTGTATTTTGTGCTGAGAAAACGCGCGAAGCTTTACCGGATGCTGGAAGAGCTTGAGATCGAGCAGAACTTTGAGGAAGCTAAGGAAGAAAATGACGACCTGAACCGTCAGAGGGAAATTCAGAACCGTTTAGGTGAGCTGGGCTTAAAGGAGCGCAGGATCCTGGAGGACAGAAGGGAGCAGGAGAAGCTCTTGGAGGAGTTGAATGAGATCCGCCGCAAGCAGGAGTCCTGCAATGTGGAGCTCGCGGCGCTGGATCTTGCCATCAATACGATTGAGGATCTCTCGGAGGAGATTTATGAATCCTTCGGTGAGGTGCTGAACACCAAGGTATCCGAGATCATCGCCAGGATTACGGGAAACCGTTACTGCGAGGTGAAAATAGATGACCAGCTTCGGGTGATGGTGCGCAACGGCAATTCCTTTATCCGCATGGAGTACTTAAGCACAGGAACCATGGAGCAGATTTATCTCGCGCTGCGGCTTTCTATTGCGGGAGTTCTGTTGGATGAGACACTGCCATTGATCATGGATGACATTTTTGTTACCTATGATGACCAGAGAATATACGACACGTTAAGCTGCCTCGGGGATTATACAGACCGCCAGGTGATCCTGTTTACCACAAACCGCAGGATCATGGATATGTTTAACCATCTGGGCATGGAATGCAACTATATTGTGATCTGATGCGTAACGGATTCGGGACTGCGTCCGCGCGTGGATAAGGAACTGTTCATTAATTAATTTTTACAGTACATAGGATTTTTCTTCGGGAGTGTCGTCCAAAGATCAGACGTATAGCGGGCTATGCAACTGATTTCTAACGGCGCTATCGGAGAAAAAGACAAGTAATATGAAAAATACTTTTTGAACAGCTCCTAAGCACGGACGCACCTTACTTCAGATCAGAAACAGCACGAAATGAGGGAAATATCATGGCTGAAAACAGGACGTCTACGTCAGATGAAAGAAAGAACACACAGACGACGGGGGGCACGAAGGCTTTGGAGAACAATCCGGACACAGGGGCGGCACAGGGCGGGAGCGCGGCTCGTTCCTCCGGATTAAGCGATAAGGAGAGAAAACGCAGGGACAAAAAGATCCGCAGGCGGAAGAGGAGAAAGGTAAGGAGGATCATTCTGGGATATCTGTTCCTGATCTTTTTGCTGGTAGGAGTGATCGGAGGCTATGTTTTCTACGAAAAATATGGCAAGCAGATCATTGCCTGCCGGGACGAAGCACTGGAGCTGGTCAAGGATGTGTCGGAGGAGACCTTCCGGCGCGATGAGACATCCATCATCTATGACGCAAAGGGCAAAAAACTGCGGGAGGTCACCGGAGAAAAGGAGGTCTATTATAAGACCTATGATGAGATTCCGGCGTATTTCGTGGAGGCCATGGTATCAGTGGAAGACCGCCGGTTCTATGAGCACAAGGGCGTGGACTACGAGGGAATCGCCAGGGCGGCTTATATCATGTTCAAGAGTGATTTTTCCACGACGCAGGGCGGAAGCACGATTACCCAGCAGTTAGCCAGGGGCATTTTCCTCAATAATGAGGTGAAGCTAGAGCGGAAGATCAAGGAGATGTTTATCGCCTGGGAGCTGGAGAAGAAGTTTACCAAGCAGCAGATTTTGGAGTTTTATCTGAACAATATCTTTTTCGCGAACGGATATTACGGGATCGGCGCGGCGGCCAAGGGTTATTTTGACAAGAGCCTGGATGAGCTGTCAGCTTCGGAGGTTGCGTTTCTCTGCGCTATTCCGAACAGCCCGACCTACTATAATCCGAGGGACAATTTTGACCATACCATGGAGCGGCGGGATAAGATCTTAAGGGATATGAACAGCCTGGGCTACCTGAATGACCTGGAGCTTCAGATGGCGCTGGAGGAGCAGATCGTACTGGCTCCGCAGAAGCTGATCAGCCATGATTATATGGAGACCTTCAGCAAGTTCTGCGCCACGGAGTCGTTGATGGAGGCGGCAGGCTTCAAGTTCCAGTACAAGTTTACAACGATTGACGAGCAGCACGCTTATAACCAGAGATACAGGGAGGCATATGATGAGTGGAACGCGGCTCTTTACACGGGCGGTTTCCAGATCTACACATCAATTGAACCAAAGAAGCAGAAACTCCTGCAGGATACGGTCAATGATGTGCTGTCCATGGATGAAGAGAAATCCGAGGACGGAATTTATACGCTCCAGGGATCGGCTACCTGCATTGATAACGCGACAGGGCGGGTTGTGGCAATCGTGGGCGGCAGGACACAGCCGGAGATTCAGGGTTATAGCTTGAATCGCGCGTACCAGAGCCCGAGACAGCCGGGCAGTACCATTAAGCCGCTGATCGTTTACACGCCGCAGCTGGAGAGAGGCTACACGCCGACAACAACCGTGGATGACAATGAGTTTGATGAGGACAATATGCCGGAGAATTCCGGAAAATCCTATTCCGGCATGATCTCGCTGGCAAGAGCCGTTGCAGCCTCCAAAAATGTGGTTGCGTACCGGTTGTTTGGCGAGTTGACCCCGGAGGTGGGAGCAGATTATCTGCTAAATATGAATTTCAATTATCTGACGATTGAAGACCGGCAGAATATGGCAGCCTGCCTGGGCGGACTGACCTATGGCGCTACAACGGTGGAGATGGCGTCCGGCTATTCGACGATTGAGAATGACGGCGAGTTCCGCAAGCCTACCTGTATTGTGCAGATTCTGGACTCCAAGGGAAATGTGGTCGTATCGGATAAGATCAAGTCCAGAGAGGTCTATGAGATGAATGCGTGCAGGATGATGACCTCCATGCTGCAGGGCGTGTTCAACGGAGGAACAGCCAGCGGGCTTGGCCTGCAAGGCATGTCATGCGCGGGCAAGACCGGTACGACAGACAATAATACGGACGGATGGTTCTGTGCCTATACTCCGTATTATACCACAAGCGTCTGGGTGGGCTACGACACGCCCCAGGCAACACGCGGACTCTGGGGATCTACTTATCCCGGCAAGATCTGGCATGACTATATGGCGGAGATCCATGACGGGCTGAAGGATCTGGGCTTCCCCAACTATGAGTGGGTGCGGTCTACGAAGGACTGGAAGGATACGAGAAGCTCAGAGGAGGAGTCCGAGGACGAGAAGGACAAGAAGAAAAAGAAAAAGAAGACGACGGAGAAGAAGACAAAGCCGAAGAAAAAGGATGAGGATGACGACGATGATGACGAGGATGACGAGCCGGAAGTGCCGACTCCTGCACCGACACCAGCGCCAGAACCGACACCAACTCCGAAACCGGCTACTACCCAGGCGCCTGCAACGCAGGCACCCGCAACGCAGGCTCCTGCCACGAAGGCTCCTGCCACGAAGGCTCCAACACAGGCACCCGCAACGCAGGCTCCTGTGACGGAAGCGCCGGCCACACAGGCACCGCCGCCAAAGGAGCCGGAGACACAGGCTCCTGAGCCGAAGGAGGAACCGGATACGCCGCCTGCTGAGGAAAACGAATAACAAGTCATCGAAAGGACATGCGGGAGTCCCGCATAAAAGCAGAATGACAGGGCCTGCGGAATAACTCTGAAGTGTTATAGAAGGGATCGCTTTTCAGGATATGATCTGAGAGCGTTCCCTTTTTTTGTGGAGCCTCTGACCTGCTGCGGGCGGCGCTGGAAGCGTCTGCCGGTGTAGGCCAGCCGCGTGCGGGGAAGTTTGAGCCTGCCTTCGCTGATTGAGCGCAATAAAAAAGCCGTCAGGCGAAATCCGTGTTCTTGCTGGATTCGCCTGACGGCTGCAGGAAGATCAATAATTTTCCCTGATGGTATGCTTTGCCCGGTACTCCTGGATGCGGTCCTGAATCCTGTCGGTGGGATCCAGAATGCCGGAGATTGAGGCGTCATGGTTTAAGTGGTCGATCAGAAGCGCGATGTATTTGCTCATATCGGCGCTGATATACCAGTCTCTGGATAAGAGCTCCGGCGTCTGGTAAGTCAGGTTGGTGGTGATCACCTTCTCGATGATGCCCTGTTCCCTCGCCTTGTCAAACACATCGAGCCCGCTGGTAAACAGGCCGAAGGTGCTGACACAGAAGACGCGGCGCGCGTTCCTGCTCTTTAGCTGCTTTGCCACATCGATCATGCTCTCTCCGGAAGCGATCATGTCATCGATGATGATCACGTCCTTGCCCTCGACGGAATCACCGAGGAATTCATGCGCGACGATCGGATTGCGTCCGTTGACAATTGTGCTGTAGTCCCTTCTCTTGTAGAACATGCCCACATCGACGCCAAGGATATTGGCGAAATAGATGGCGCGGTTCATGGCTCCCTCATCCGGGCTGATCACCATCAGGTGCTGCTTGTCAAGCTCTAAGTCGGGCGTGAAACGGAGAAGAGCCTTCAGGAACTGATAGGTGGGGCGGATATTTTCAAAACCGCTCAACGGGATCGCGTTCTGCACGCGGGGATCATGGGCGTCAAAGGTGATGATGTTGTCCACTCCGAGGCTTACCAGCTCCTGCAGGCAGAGCGCGCAGTCGAGGGATTCACGCTTGCTTCTCTTGTGCTGGCGGCTCTCATAGAGAAATGGCATGATCACGGTGATTTTGCGGGCTTTGCCGCCGCAGGCCGCAATGATTCTCTTGAGATCGGCGTAGTGGTCATCGGGCGACATCGGGCATTTCCTGCCATACAGGGAATATTCAATGCTGTAGTTGGTCACATCGACTAGAATATACAGATCCTTGCCTCTTACGGATTCCAGCAGCTCTCCCTTGGCCTCTCCAGAGCCGAAGCGGGGGCAGGCTGACTTTACAAGATAAGAGTCCATCTCGTATCCCTGAAAGGCGATATTGGTCTTTTCCACAATACTTCTGGCGGTTCTCCATCTGTAGAGATACGCGTTTACACGTTCTCCCAGGGCGGTACAGCTCTGCAGGGCGATAATGCCCAGCTGGCCTACAGGAATGGTTGATAATAAATTACTGTCTTTTGGCATGATGATTCCTCCATTGTGAAATGTACGTAAGTGTGTCTTTCCAGTAACTACTCGGCAGGTCTGCGCATTTTCTGCGCAGACCGTGCCAAAACAGTATATTTTGCCAAGCAGCGGGTGAATTAGGATGCGACAGCTTCACCCGCTGCGTAACTGCTCAGCACCTGCTGAGTAGTTACTCTTTCCGTTTTGTATGGATCTTCTGCGTTTGGCGAGACGTATATTTTCGCCGTAGAAGCTGAACACCTTGTATTCCGCGAAAATGCGGGTGGTGATGCGGTCGGAATAACGGTCCGTCAGCTCCTGCAAATTGAGATTGGTGGAGATGATCGTGGATTTGCCGGCACGCATCCGTGTGTTCAGAATGTCATAAAGCTCCGACGAGACAAAGGAATTGGTGTATTCGGTCCCTAGGTCGTCGATGATCAGCAGGTCGCAGTCATACAGATACCGGTAGGTGTCCTGGCTGTCTGGCCGCAGGTTTTTCTTCATGCGGACATCAGCGCAGACCTCTTCAAATAAATGTATGGCGGACTGGTACAGCACCGTGTGTCCGGTGTCGAGCAGCGCCTTGGCGATGCAGTTGGACAGGAAGGTCTTGCCGAGACCTGTCTCTCCATAGAATAAAAGATTACCCCCCTCTTTGTCAAATGCTTCTGTAAATTTTTTTGTTTTATGAAGTATATTGCGCATTTGATCGTAGGAAGTAAAGGTGTGGGCTGCATCTGCCTGCTTCGGGTAATAGTCAAGCTCAAAGCGGTCAAAGTTTTCAGTCTCCAGGATCCGCTCTAATGTAGACTGCCGGTACAGGATCGAGATGGCGGCCTGCTTGAAGCAGGAGCAATAAGCCTGCCCTGTCCGCCCGGTGTCATGGCATAGCGGGCAGGTGTAGATGGGTTTTAAATAATCGGCGGGATAGCCGTGCTCTGCAAGCAGCCGTTCCTTTTCATCGAGGAGGGTGCTGTTGCGTTCTTTTGCGGTGTTGGCCGTCCCGGGGCTTCCCCTCAGGCCCGCGCGTGCCGCCTGGATGGAGGAGGACGCGATCTCACGGTCGATTTCCGCGATCCTGGGCAGAGTGCTGTAGATCTCGTCCCGGCGCTGTTCCATTAATATGCGGTTTTCCTTCTGACGGCGGTCATACATCAGCATGATCTCATCGTATTGGGTATCGGTTAATGCCATGGCTATTGATTCGTCTCCTGTAGAAATAAGTTTTCAAATTCATCCACGACTGTTTTGTCAGTGGAGCTTTGGTAGTCGTTGAACTGGTTTGGCTTGGAGGTCTTCCGGCTGGAGGCGCGTTTTTTCTTCTCTGCGGCCCACTGCCTGTCTAACTCCTCGATATCAGCAATTTTGTGTACATTCTGCCTGTGCCAGCTTTCCAGGATGCCGTTGACATAGTGGAAATTCGCGGAGTGCGGATTGGAGGAGATGGCTCGCTTGCATGCCTCCAGGATGATATTTTTGGTAAAGGCGTAGGTGTGGTACCAGGTGTCGATATATTCTGTCTCCGCAGGCGTCGGAACCCTCCTCGGTATGCCAAGCTGCTTGAGTACGGCCACATAGATGGAGTTGTAGTTTCTGGACGCGATCTTGGCGTCCTCAACAGTCCGGATGCCGTTTTTATACCATTCGATTGCTACGGCTTCAATGTAGCGGCAGCTCTTTTTTTCGATGGTGACGCAGTATTCCACCAGATATTCCAGAAGCTCTGGCGGAAAGGACAGGCCGTCATAGATGTAGATCAGCGTGTTGACATCTGTCTGTGTCAGTGGTTTTCCAAAGTAAATTTCCGTCTGGTAGAGCAGATTGCCAAAGTCCTCGTCTTCCTTTTTTGAGGCGATGTAATCCGGCTTATAGGTGGTTTTTTTCGGAACCTCAACATGCAGGGAGACGGCCTCGTTGGCCAGGCTGTTTCCTGCCGCAGCCTCATTTGCCGGGCTGTTTCCTGCCACGGCCTCATTTGTCAGGTAGTCCGCTGTCACAGCCTCATTTGTCAGGATATCCCTTGCCGCAGCCTTAAGGGGAGGCAGTACCGGTGCTGTGGAAGAAGGACTGCGCATGGCGTGGCCTGCATTGCCTTTTTCGCGCGCGACGGGCTCTGCCGGGGCTGTGACCTCCGCGCCGCTGTCAGATTGTGCGCCTGGCGCGTTGGAAGCAGCATCCTCTTCCGTGACGCCCAGAAGGGATAACAGGGAATCCTCCTGTCCGGAAGGCATTCCTGCCTGCAGGGGCAGCAGAGTGATGCCCGTCAGAACACGGTCGGAGGTATATTCAAGCTGAAGCACGCCCTGCCTGATCCAGTAGCGGATCGCGCGGCAGATATCCTTTTCTGTAAGGTTGAAATGATCCGCGATATCAGCGACCGTAACGGCAGTCCCGCTTTGCAGGAGGCGGACCAGATACAGGTAGACCTTGACAAATTCGCCGTTGGCTTCTGTCATATAATAATCAATAAAAAAATTGGATACGGCGGAATAGGTTTCCCTGTTTTTTGTCGTAATTGCTATGGTACCCACTGGTGTCTCCTCCTGGTTTAAGATCTTACATGATCCGGTTCGTTTTCTGGATCGTCCTGTCCGCGACGTGTAACTACTTCTGGACAGCTGCCTTTCTTTGGCAAAATGGATTATAGCACAGTGTGAAAAAAAAGAAAATAGAACATATGTTTGAGGAATGGGCAAGGGAGGAAATGTGGAAGCTGTGGATAATGTGGACAGATAGTAGACATAAAATCTGTATTTTAAAAAAACTGTCAAAAAATGTCAAACAGTCGAAGGATTACGGAAGGGAGGAAAAATATTATGTAAATGAAAATATCCACAATCTGATCCGGCAGGTTATGCACAAACAGATTGTGGATATGGTGGATAACTATTTTCCAAGCAGCGCTTCGCCTATCAAATAGACGTCTCCGGCCCCCATAGTTATCAACAAATCATTTTTTTTGCAATTTAATAATAAATAATTTTCACAGGTGTCAAACGAACTGAAATACCGGGCGTCAGTGCCCAGTTCCGTAAGCCTTGCAGCCAGCTCCCTGGAATGTACCAGGCCGGTATCCTTCTCCCGGGCAGCGTAGATATCGACCAACATCACATGGTCAAAGCCCTTGAGGGCCTGGGCGAATTCCTCAAACAGCGCGTGGGTTCTGGTGTAGGTGTGGGGCTGGAAAACCACCCACAGTTCATGGTGCGGTGTGGAGGAGGCTGTGGCAAGGGTTGCGCGGATCTCAGTGGGGTGGTGTGCGTAATCATCGATGACGGACACGTTTCCGAGGGAGCCCTTGTACTCAAACCGGCGGTGCGCGCCGCCAAAGCAGGCAAGCCCTGCAAGGGAATGCGCCCTGTCGATGCCAAGGAGGTCGGCGGCTGCGATCGCGCTCAGGGAATTGGTGACATTGTGCTGTCCGCCGATATTCAAATGCACGCGTTCGCAGGGAGAACCGTCCACCACCAGCGTGTAATCCATGTGTCCTTTTTCGTCAGCGCTGATATCCCGCGCGCTGTAGCGGCAGCTCCCGGAGAGTCCGAAGGTTACCAGCCTGCAGGGAAGGCCCGCTGTCACGCGGTCTAAGCAGTCCATGTCGCCGTTGACAATGAGCGTTCCCTCCGGCGTGAGATTGCCGGCAAATGTATGAAAGCTGTCGATGATCTCGTCGATGCCGCTGAAGAAATCGAGGTGGTCCGCGTCTACATTTAAGATAATGCTGATGAAGGGATAAAAGGCGTGGAAGCTGTTGGTGTATTCACAGGCCTCGGTGATGAAATAGTCTGAGGCGCCGACCCGGATGTTGCCGCCGATGGAATCCAGCATGCCGCCGACGGAAATGGTAGGATCCGCGTCAGCTTCCAGAAGGATCTGGCTGAGCATGGAGGTAGTGGTTGTCTTGCCGTGGGTTCCGGATACGGCGATGGAATACCGGTAGTTACGCATGATCTGTCCGAGAAGCTGCGCCCTGGTCAGCATGGGCAGGCCGGCTTTTACACAGGCGGCGTATTCCTCATTGTCCTCACGGATCGCCGCGGTATAGACCACCAGGTCGATGTCTTCAGTGATATTGGCGGCGCACTGGCCGATATTGACGATGGCGCCCATGGAGAGCAGTCCGTCAACGATCTCAGAGCCCTTCGCATCGGAACCGCTGACCTTGAAGCCGGCCTTTAAAAGGATTTCGGCCAGTCCGCTCATGCTGATGCCTCCGATGCCGATGAAATGGACATGAACCGGTTTGGAAAAATCAATCTGATACATAGTGTTCCCTCCCTTTTGGATTTGGTAGGATTCGCGGGCGGGCCGCGAATGATCTTTGCCTGTTAGCGCGAAACAATGTACGTTTTCGACCGGCTTTGTGCAGGATATATATTTTTTCCTGACTGACGGTCCTGATGTCGGCAAAAAACATATATCCTGAACAAAACCTGATTCTGCATTTTGAGTTTCGCAATTGCCTATGTCATTATAATATAGGAGGAGGGGTTTTGCAAGAGAATAGGGGGATGTTGGTCGGACGGCTTCCGACGGATCGTTCATTTATACTCAGGGCCTGCCTTCGCCTGGTCGCTCACGCAGCGGTACCGGTATAACCAAGCTCAAATAGCCCTCCGTTGTAAATGAACGATCCTCCGGAAGCCCGCGTACCGGCTGAGGATGGAAGGGTAACCGTCAAGGTTGAAACAGGAAGAAAAGATTGACATTAGGGGGGTTTTGTTCCATAATGTTAGTATAATTTAACTTGAAGGTTTAGAAGCTGGAATGGCATAAATCAGCGGGAGGTGAGGACATGCTGAGGATCAACGGGGAGGAACACGAGGCAGCGGGAATGCTGCTTTCTGATTATCTGCAGGAGGCAGGCTACAGCGCGCAGAGAATCGCGGTGGAACGGAACGAAGCCATCGTGCCGAAGGCAGAGTACGGATCGGTCAGGCTGGAGGACGGTGATGTGATAGAGATCGTGAGCTTTGTGGGGGGTGGCTGAGATGCTTCCGACCAGGGAAGAGATGAAAAGCGCGCTGGAGCTTCGCCATACGAAGGCGGTGCAGGACCGGCTGGCGGAGGCGTCGGTGGCGGTCTGCGGGCTGGGAGGGCTTGGCTCGCATATCGCGGTAGCGCTTGCCAGATGCGGGATCGGAGGGCTGCACCTGTTGGATTTTGATGTGGTCGAGCTGTCGAACCTGAACCGCCAGCAGTACGGGCTGGCGCAGCTTGGCAGGCCGAAGACGGAGGCGCTTAAGGAGGAGCTCCTCTCATTTTGGCCCTATATGGAGATACGGACAGACAGGGTACGGCTTACGGAGGACAATGCTGTAGAACTGCTCGCGGGAGAGCGGTATATCTGTGAGGCGTTTGACACGCCGGAGGCGAAGGCCATGCTGACAGACTGCGTGCTTACCCGTCTGCCGGATGCGTATCTGGTAGGCGCGTCTGGCATGGCAGGCTTCGGGAACAGCAACGCCATTGTCACGAGGCGGATTACGGAGCGGTATTATTTGTGCGGGGACGGTGTTTCCGGCCTGCAGGAGGGACGAGGGCTGATGGCGCCGAGGGTTATGCTTTGCGCCGCGCATCAGGCCAACCAGGTTCTGGAACTGATCTTGAAGGGGGCAGGAATCGGTTTGGAAGGGACAGAAGTCGGTTTAACAGGCCAGGAACGGGTTTAAAAGGCCGGGAACCGGTTTGGAAGGGACAGAAATCGGTTTAAAAGGTCAGGAACGGATTTCATATATGGATGAAGGCACACTCATTAAACTGCCGGTGTGGATTGAAACAATAGATTCTGAGGATCTGTCCGGGAGTTGATCAGGAACAGATTTAAGTGGATTGCGGAGGGTACAGAATGAGGATGGGGAGAAAACAGGTCATCAGGTTTGTGTGCAGCGTGCTGGTGATCCTTGTCATGATCAGTTTGAATTTCTATATGCTCTACCATAACGCCAGGAGAAATGTGCTGGTTTCGAAGGAGGAGGAGCTTCTGCAGTCGGCCATGGAGGTCAACTATTTCTTTGTGCAGAGCGAGAGCGCGCTGAAGCTGACGGCACAGGTGGTGCAGGATATGCAGAAGCTGGCGGTCTCCAACAAAGAGATCCTGCGTTATCTGGAGGCGCAGACGAAGGCATACCAGCGGTCGGTGGATCCCAATTTTTCCGGGTTTTACGGCGTATTCGGAGGAGAGTATCTGGACGGAGTCGGATGGGTGCCCGATGATGATTATGTGCCGAAGGAACGTCCCTGGTACAGGATGGCGCGGGACAGGAGGGGCGAGGTTGCTTTTATCACGCCCTATTTGGATGAACAGACCAAGAGCGTGCTGATCTCTGTCAGCAAGCTGCTGGAGGACGAGGAAAGCGTAGTGTCCATGGATGTCAGCATGGAGAGCATCCAGAGGCTGGTAGAGGAGGCTGCGATAGAAAACGGCTGGGTGTACGGTATGGTGCTGGATGACGGCGGCATGGTCGTGGCCCATACGGATACGGATGAGCTTGGAAAGGAATATCTGTCCGGACGGGACGGGCTGGGACGCAGGATCGCAAAGCATCTGCAGCAGTCGCAGGAGGGACAGTTTACCATCAGCGTTGGAGCCAGAAAATATACGGTCTTTGCGGGAACGGTCGGCAATGACTGGAAGATGGTCGCAGTGCTGGAGTCGCACAGGATGATGGGATCCCTGTTTGTGATCTTGCTGGTTTTTCTTGCCACACTGGCCTTGATCGGGCTGATGATCGTCCACACCATGCTGCGCGACAGGAAGAAACACCTGCAGGCGTTGTCCTTGAACCGCCAGCTGCGGGCGTTGTCTGACATTTACCAATTCATGTGGCTGATCGACCTGTCAAATGATACCTATTCCGAGGTGTCCGGCAGCGGAGAGGAGACGCAGACCCTTCTCGGTGAGTTCCAGCATTACGCGCAGCGCTCGCTGCGGGGCGTCATGGACTCGATGTCCGACAGCCGTTTTAAGAAGGGACTCTATGATTTTGTTCAGTTTGAAACCCTGGAGGAACGGCTGGATGGAAAGATCACGATCACGAGGGAGTTTGTAGATTACCAGAACGTCCATATGCGGGTACGGTTTGTGCCGGTGCAGCGCACGGAGGCAGGAAGCCTGAAGCTGGTGATGTGGATGCTGGAACAGATAGATGATGGGAGAGAGTGATAGGGATGAAGAATAAAAAATGGATTGTATTCGTGCTGCTCTCGGCGCTCATTTTCGTCTTTTACAGTCTGACCGGCTATCTGTTTCCTGGATATAACGGGGAGGGCGAGAGGGAGGCCAGCCTGATCATGGCGGAACGCATACACGACGGGGTGCGCGCGGAGATAGCCGGGCCGGTTCTGATGGCGAGGGTGCTGGCGAAGGACACGCTGCTGCGGGAGCTGCTGAAGCGGGAAGGACAGATGACCGAGAAAGAGATGGCGGCAGAGCTGAAGCGGTTTTTGGAAGAGTGGAGGAAATGCGCGGAGTATGATTCTATTTTTCTGGTATCGGAGAAGACACACAGGTATTATTCCTATACCGGGCTCAGCAAGGTTGTCAATCCCAAGGGCGACTCCCATGACAAATGGTATGACAATTTTGTGCAGACCGGAATGCCATATGCCATAGACATGGACACCGACGAGGTGAAGGAACAACAGTGGACGATCTTTGTCAATGTGCGGGTGGAGGATGAAGATGGTGCCCTGCTCGGCGTATGCGGCGTTGGCATTTCAGTGGAATCGTTGCAGGAGCTGTTTGCCCGTTATGAGCAGGCGTATGGGATAAAGGTGCATCTGACCAACCAGGAGGGGCTGATTATGGTGGACGTGGATACGATCAATATCGAGACAGCCTACTGTGCCAACGAGAATAATCTGGAGGATGAGGATTTCCAGTACAGAAAGAATGGCTTCCGCGGTTTTACGATCATCCGGTTCATTCCGGAGCTTAATTGGTATCTGCATGTGCGGGGGGATCGTTTTCATACGCTTTACCGCCATTCCGGCAAGGGGATCATCCTGCTGCGCCTTCTGGTGTTTTTGACGCTGATGGCGACAAGCTATCTGATATTCAGGAATCCGGACAGCGGGGATGGAAGATACGGCATGCGGGATAAGCTGACCGGCGTGCCGAACCGCAGTTATTTCGGACAGGCCTACGGGGGGCGCGGCATCATCAACACGACGCGTTATAAATCGATGGCGGTCTTTGATGTGGATCACTTTCGTGTCTACAACGAGGTGATGGACGGGGATGAGCTTTTGCTGTTTGTGACAGGACTTGCCAGGGAATGCGTGGGCGAAAAGGGCGAGCTCTACCGCTGGGGCGGGGATCAGTTTGTACTTCTGATGGAATGGTCGGAGGAATTCGCCTACGAGATTTTGAAAGAATTCTGCCGGAAGGTGGAGATGGACGGCAGGGTGACGGTATCTGTCGGCGTTACGGCGATCCGCCTGTCCGATGAGATCCGCCGGAATTATTACCGCGCTGTGCAGGGCTGTTATCTGGTAAAGGAAATGGGTGGAAATGGAATCAAACGAAATTAGGGGGATGGGGTTATGCATTCGATAAAGGTCAGGCTGCTGCTGCTGATTGGCGGCTCCATCATAATATTGTTCGCGCTGATGTCAGGGCTTGAATCATATTTCCTGAAAAACGTCATTGAGACGGATACGGAAACGGTCATGCGGATGCTGGTGCAGGAGAAGTCCAAGGAGCTGAATGTGCATTTCCGCAGCACGATCCGCGCTGTGGATGTTATGGAGAAATATATTAAGGAACGGGTAGATGTGGAGCAGCTGAAAAGTGACACTGTCTACAGGGACGAGTTTATGCGTGAGCTATCTGTGCATTTCAGCGATGCGGGCAAGGTGGCAGGCAATGTGGTCGCGCTCTATTTCCGGCCGGATCCCCATGTCTATGGGCCGACGGCGGGTATTTTTATGACGGATAACGGCAACGAGAATTATATCAATGTGCAGCCGACAGATATCCTTCGATATGACAAGGCGGACCGGGAGCATGTGGGGTGGTATTATGAGCCGGTGGAGCGGGGCAGTTCTATCTGGATGGAGCCCTATGCCAACCGCAATATCAATATTTATATGATCTCTTATGTGACGCCCATCTATGTACAGGGGGAATTTCTGGGCGTGATCGGTATGGACATCAATATGGCTGCGATCCACAGCGTGGTGGATTCGGTGAATTACGCGGACGGGTTCGGGTTCCTGCTGGGGGAACAGGGTAACCTGATCTATCACAGGGATTATCCGGAGGGACTGACGGGTTCGGAGTTCCGGAAAAAGGCGAAGGAGGTCGCCAGACTGCTCACCAAGGCGAGGGCTGCCAAGAATGAGATCAATATCTGTGAATGGCAGGGAGAGAAGCAGTGGCTGTGCTCCGGCATCCTCGAGAATGGCATGCTCTTTGCGATTGCCGTGCCGGAGGTGGAGATCCGCCATCCGATCCGCGAGATGTATTATCAGATGATGACTGCATTTCTGATTGTTTTCTTGATGGTGATTCTGGTCTCATGGCGGGTCATGGTGGAGATCGTACATCCGATCCGGGAGCTTACCAGGGTGTCCGCGAGCATTGCGAGGGGCGAGCTCTATGTCACGACGGAGTACCATTCGAAAAATGAGCTGGGCGACCTGGCGCGGAGCATCCGCTCCATGGCTGTGGAGTTGCAGGAATATTTTTCGTATATTCACGCCCAGGCCTATGTCGACGCGATGACGGGCGTGGGAAATAAAGCTGCCTATATGGATCTGATCCAGCTGCTGGAACGCAAAATATCCGAGAACATGGCGCAATTCATGGTAGTTGTGTTTGATGTGAATGGATTGAAGCGGGTAAACGACAATCTGGGGCATACCTACGGGGACATGCTGATCACGGATTCCGCCGAGGTACTGAAAAAGGTGTTCGGTGCGGAGAATACCTACCGGATTGGCGGGGATGAATTTATCGTGGTGGTGGAAAAC
Source organism: uncultured Clostridiaceae bacterium (assembly GCA_946185495.1). Lineage (GTDB taxonomy): Bacteria > Bacillota > Clostridia > Lachnospirales > Lachnospiraceae > CAG-590. The sequence goes on from CAMHJT010000034.1 coordinate 18,596, forward strand.
GCGGATGAAATGGATGTCCAGCATTATTTTAAGAAATTTGATTCGACGCTGGCCAAATTCAATGCGGAAAATTCCAGATATGAGCACAAGCTGGCGATCTCCAAGGGCGCGGCTGTGTACCGGGAAGGAGACAAGGAATATAAGGAGGTATTCCGGAGAGCGGATGAGATGATGTATAAGGATAAAGAGCAATTCTATAAAGGAAAGGAAGACCGGAGGAGGCACTGACAGGTGCGGCGGAGAAGAAAAAAAGAAAAGATGGAAAAGGTGATGGAAATGGAAAAGGATACATTTATCTTAGGTGGGAAAGAGTTTACTTCCCGGTTTATCCTGGGTTCAGGCAAATATTCGATGGAGCTGATCCGGGCAGCCGTGGAGGAGGCAGGCGCGCAGATCATCACGCTGGCAGTCCGCAGGACCAATACAAAGCAGGGCGAGAATATTCTGGATTATATTCCGGAGCATGTCACGCTGCTGCCGAACACATCAGGGGCGAGGAACGCGGAGGAGGCGGTTCGCATCGCGAGGATGTCAAGGGAATTGGGCTGCGGTGACTTTGTCAAGGTGGAGATCATGAAGGACAGCAAGTATCTCCTGCCGGACAATCATGAGACGGTGCGGGCAACGGAGATCCTTGCAGCGGAGGGCTTTGTCGTGCTGCCATACATGTATCCTGATCTGTATACAGCGAGGGATCTGGTGCGCGCGGGCGCCGCGGCAGTGATGCCGCTGGCCTCGCCCATCGGCTCCAATAAGGGACTGGCTACCAGGGAATTCATCCGCATCCTGATCGAGGAGATCGATGTGCCGGTAATCGTGGACGCCGGCATCGGCAGGCCGTCGCAGGCCTGTGAGGCGATGGAGATGGGAGCTGCGGCCATCATGGCCAACACCGCGATCGCAACGGCGGGGGATATTCCCTTGATGGCAGGAGCCTTCCGCAAGGCGATCGAGGCCGGAAGGGCGGCGTATTTGTCCGGACTGGGGCGCGTGCTGGAACGCGGCGCCGCGGCGTCGGATCCGCTGACGGGATTTTTGCGGGATTGACAGCTTACGTTTTCTGGTTAGTTGCCGGCTTGTTGCGCTTACCGGGAAAGCAGGTCGCTGCGATCCGGATTGCCGGGTAGACGGAACGGGCTTTTCGGGAACTGGAGTCTTTGAACAGGAGAGGCTGCAGGGGTTTCACAGTTTCAGATTCATAGACAGGAGGAGAGGGACATCATGGAAAATGAGTTTTTGGTGGACGCGGAGACGCTGGGTGAGGAGGCGCTGTTAAAAAAGCACAGGCTGGAGAGGGATCCTTCCGCGCGGACAGACCCGACGGCATACATGGAGGGGATGGAGGTGCTTGCATCGGACATCCGGGACAAAGTGTTGGGGGAGATGGAGAGCTATGATCCTTCGCGCTATACACAGGAGGATGTGCGCAGGGCGCTTCAGAAGGAGGACTGCTCCATTGAGGATTTCAAGGCGCTGCTCTCTCCTGCTGCGGAACCGCTTTTGGAAGAACTGGCGCAGCGCGCGAAGCGCGAGACAGGAAAGCATTTCGGCAATACGGTATATATCTTTACGCCGCTTTACATTGCCAATTACTGCGAAAACTACTGTGTGTACTGCGGGTATAACTGTTACAATGACATCGTGCGCAAGCGGCTTACGATGGAGGAGATGGAGAAGGAAATGAAGATCATCTCCGATTCGGGAATTGAGGAGATCCTGCTGCTGACAGGTGAGAGCCGGAGAATGAGCGATGTGGATTATATCGGCGAGGCCTGCAAGCTGGCGGCGCGCTATTTCCGGAACGTGGGGCTTGAGATCTATCCGGTCAATGTGGAGGATTACAGGTACCTTCACCAGTGCGGGGCGGATTATGTGACGGTATTTCAGGAGACCTACGACCTGAAGCAGTATGAGAAGCTGCACCTTCTGGGACATAAGCGTGTATTTCCCTACCGCTTTGACGCGCAGGAGCGGGCGATCCTGGGCGGCATGCGCGGCGTGGCGGCCTCAGCGCTTCTGGGGCTTTCGGATTTTCGGAAGGACGCGCTGGCATCGGCGCTGCATATCTATTATCTGCAGAGAAAGTATCCTCATGCAGAGTATTCCCTGTCCTGCCCGAGGCTTCGGCCGATCGCGAACAATGAGGGGATCCATCCTGTGGATGTTCATGAGACGCAGCTGTGCCAGATCCTGTGCGCCTACCGGATTTTCCTCCCCTATGTCGGGATCACGGTATCCTCGAGGGAACAGAAGCATTTCCGGGACGGAATTGTGCGGATCGCGGCGACGAAGGTGTCTGCAGGCGTATCCACCGGCGTGGGCGACCATGAGGAAAAATATACCGGGGAACAGGAGCAGGAGGGCGGCGGCGAGCAGTTTGAGATCGCGGATGTCAGAAGCCTTAATGCGATGTATCAGGATATCGTCAGGGAGGGGCTTCAGCCGGTGCTAAATGAGTATGTCTATGTATAAGAATGTCAACGGGGATATGATGTTTGGCAGCAGTTGGGATTAAATGGGTATGTCTAAGTATAAGAATATCTGCGTGACGAGCCGGAAGCTGGTGCGGGGCTCCTTTACGGAGCAGCTGGCAAGGGTGGCGGAGTCAGGCTGTGACACGATCATATTAAGGGAAAAGGATCTGAACGAGGCCGCGTATGAAGCGCTGGCCGGGGAGGTGTTGGAGGCGCTGTCACCCTACGGGACGGAATGCGTGCTGCACACCTACGCGGAGGTGGCGCTGCGGCTTGGGGAAGCGCGGCGGAGGTGGCAACCGGCGCTGCATCTTCCATACACTTCTTTTCTCGCGATGCCGGAGGAGAAGAAACGCCGGTTCGCACTGCTGGGAGTTTCCGTTCACTCCGTTGAGGAGGCTGTCGCCGCGGAAGAGGCAGGCGCGGGTTATCTGGTTGCCGGGCATATCTTCGCGACGGACTGCAAGAAGGGACTGCCCCCGAGGGGGCTCGCGTTTCTGCACCGTGTCTGCGATGCGGTGGCGCTGCCGGTCTACGCCATCGGCGGGATTACGGAAGAAAATGCGGAAGCGTGCGTAAGTGCCGGGGCAGCGGGAGTCTGCCGCATGTCATGGTATATGGGATTGGAAGAGAGGAAATAAGAGAGATGGGTGTACTACAGGATAAGAGAAAGGGATGGAGGATACGCAGGTATGTGGGATACAGCCTGCTGACATGTTTGATGGCCGCGCTGTTATTTGGTGCGCGGCAGGGCCGGACAAGTTTTGCCGCGACAGGCGGGCTGGAGGTCCAGGTTACGGGAAAGGCGGCGAATGTCAATTCCATTTTATATGACAGCTCCAACGGGTTGCCCACCTCGGAGGCCAATGATATTCTCCAGGCCTCCAACGGGATCATCTGGATCGGCAGCTACAGCGGCTTGATCCGGTATGACGGAAATGAGTTCTATCGCTACAGCTCCACCCAGGGTATCTCTTCCGTGGTAAGCCTGTTCGAGGATTCGAAGGGCAGGCTTTGGATCGGGACAAATGACAGCGGCCTGGCGCTGTATGAAAATGATGAATTCCGGTTCTATAATCTGGAGGATGGGCTGCGTTCCCTGTCCATCCGCGCGATTCAGGAGGATGTGGATGGGAATATCATTGTGGCAACGACGATGGGGCTGGCCTGCGTGGACGCGGACGGCACCTTCCACATGATCAACGAGGCACAGCTCAACGAGGAGTACATCTGCAGGCTGAAGTGCGGAGCGGACGGCGTAATCTACGGCGTGACGCTGAACGGTGCTATTTTTACGATCCAGGACCGGAAGCTTTCGGGATATTATAACGGCCTGGAGGTAGGGGACCGGGCGGTCAACTGCATCAATCCGGATCCGGACAATCCGGGATATGTGTATATCGGAATGGACAATTCGGATATCCTGTACGGCAGCCTGTCTGACGGGCTGAAAACCTACGAGACCTTTTCCGCTTCGCCGCAGATGATGATCAACATGATCTATGAGGATAACGGCCTGATCTGGGTATGTGCGGACAACGGGATCGGCTTTTTCAATGCCGATATGAAATATACATCCATTCAGGACGTGCCGATGAATAATTCGGTGGATGTGATCATGCGGGATTATGAGGGAAATCTCTGGTTTGCCTCCGGCAGGCAGGGCGTGATGAAGATGTCTGTCAGCCATTTTACGGATCTTACCAAGGCGGCAGGGCTGGAGAGCATGGTGGTCAATGCCACCTGCCTGTACGAGAAGGAGCTCTATGTGGGAACGGACCAGGGGCTTTATATTCTGGACAAGGATTATGAGCCGAGGGAAAATGACCTGACAGAGCTGTTAGAGGGCATCCGGATCCGCTGCATCATGAGGGACAGCAAAAACCGGCTGTGGCTGTGTACCTACAGTGAGAACGGCTTAGTCTGCTATCACCCGAACGGTTCGTATGAGTGCTACAGCGAGGCGGACGGCTTAAGCTCGAACCGGGTGCGCACGGTGAAGGAGCTGTCGGACGGATCGATCCTGGTATCCTGCAGCGGCGGCGTACATGTGTGGAGGGATGGAAGGCTTGGAAAATGCTACAACAGTCAGAATGGCATCAACAATACGGAAATCCTCAGTCTTGAGGAGGGGGAAAATGGCGTTCTCTATTTCGGAAGCGATGGAAACGGCATTTACCGGATCGACGGAAATGAGGTGACGCATTTCGGCCTGTCAGACGGTCTTTCCTCCGAGGTGGTGAT
>CAMHJT010000035.1 GCA_946185495.1 uncultured Clostridiaceae bacterium
TATCCAGATGGTTGGTCGGCTCATCGAGCACCAGCACATTGGAACCCATGATCATCATCTTGGAAAGCAGGCAGCGCACCTTCTCTCCTCCGGAGAGGACGCGCACCTTCTTCACGCCGTCATCCCCTGCAAAGAGCATTCTTCCAAGAAATCCCCTGACATAGGTGGGATCCTTCTCGTCAGAAAACTGCGTCAGCCAGTCTGCAATCGTCAGATCATTGTCAAATTCCTTCGTGTTATCCTTCGGGAAATAACCCTGGGAGGTGGTCACACCCCATTTGAAGCTTCCGGAATCCGCTTCCTCCTCACCGGTCAGGATCTTAAACAGCATGGTCGTTGCCAGGGTGTTCGGCCCCACAAATGCCACCTTGTCCTCGCGCCCGATCGTAAAGGAGATGTTGTCTAAGATCTTTTCCCCGTCCACCGTCTTGGTCAGGTTCTCCACAGTCAGCACCTCGTTGCCGATCTCACGCTTCGGGCGGAAATCAATATAGGGATATTTCCTGCTGGAGGGACGGATATCTTCCAGTTGGATCTTCTCCAGAGCCCGCTTTCTGGAGGTTGCCTGCTTGGACTTGGACGCATTGGCAGAGAACCGCTGAATAAATTCCTGCAGCTCCTTGATGCGCTCCTCCTTCTTCTTGTTTGCCTCCTTCATCTGCTTGATCATGAGCTGGCTGGACTCATACCAGAAATCGTAATTGCCCGCGTAGAGCTGGATCTTCCCATAGTCGATATCCGCGATATATGTGCACACCTTGTTCAGGAAATAACGGTCATGGGACACCACGATGACGGTATTGTTGAAGTCGATCAGGAACTCCTCCAGCCACGCGATGGCGTCGAGATCCAGGTGGTTGGTCGGCTCGTCCAGAAGCAGCACATCCGGATTACCGAACAGCGCCTGCGCCAGCAGCACCTTCACCTTCAAGGTGTCCTCCAGCTCCGACATCAATTTATAGTGATGCTCGGTATCCACGCCCAGCCCGTTCAACAGCATGGCGGCGTCAGATTCCGCCTCCCAGCCGTTCATCTCGGCAAATTCCGCCTCCAGGTCTGCCACCCTCGCGCCGTCCTCGTCGGAAAAATCAGGCTTTGCGTAGATTGCCTCCTTCTCCTTCATCACGTCATAGAGCCGCTTGTTACCCATGATCACCGTATCCAGCACCGTATAATCATTGTACTTGAAATGGTCCTGCTGCAGGACGGACAGCCGCTCCCCCGCATTCATCGTCACATCACCCTTGGTGGTCTCGATCTCTCCGGAAAGAATCTTGATAAATGTCGATTTTCCAGCCCCATTCGCGCCGATCAGCCCATAGCAGTTGCCTTCCGTAAACTTGATATTGACATCCTCAAACAGAGCCTTTTTTCCAAACCGCAGCGTCACATTATTTGCACTAATCATTTTTTTCTACCTCTTTCTGTCACATCTGTAATTCTTTGTCAACAATCACCGCCACACGGTCGATCCGGTTCTTCTCCATCGACAGCACCTTGAGCGTGATCCCGTCCTTTTTGACAGTCTCACCCGGCGTCGGAAGATGGTCGAGCAGCTCAATCACATACCCGCCCAGGGAATCATAGTTGTCTGATTCCAGCTTGACGCCGATGCTGTCATAAAGATCGGACAGCTTCATCGAAGCCTCTATCTCGTACCGGTTCTCACCGGATTTGGTGACCATTTTTAATTCGTCGAGATCAAATTCATCCCGGATATCCCCCACAATCTCCTCGATCAGGTCCTCGGTCGTGATCAGTCCCACCGCGGACGCGTATTCGTCCAGCACAATGGCAAGGGAGACAAAACGGTTCCGCATCTCCGCCATGATGGAGGAGGTTTTCTGGAACTCATATACAAAAAACGGTTCCCGCATGATATTGCGGACATGAAAGGGCGTGTTTTTTTTCTGGTTCTGGTAAAAAAACAGATCCTTCAGGTACACGATCCCGATCACGCTCTCCCGGTTATCCCCATACACCGGAAGCCTCGAATAGCCCTCCTTCTGGAACATGTCAAACAGCTCCTGAAATCCGGCGTCCACGGAGACCAGCTTCATGTCGGCGCGCGGTATCATCACATCCCTCGCCATGGAATCCCCGAAATCCACCACATTGTTGATCATGGATTTTTCTTCCTTTTCCAGCACACCATCCTCCACGCTGACATCCACAATGGTGCGCAGCTCCCGCTCGGTCATCAGGTTTCTGGCCTTTTCCCTGTCCACCCGCAGGATGAAGAAAATCACGCCGCTTAATTTGTCCACAATCCAGATCACCGGCGTCAGTAAATAGGTCAGCGGAGCGATCACATGGATGTACGCCAGCGAAAACCTCTCACTGTAAAGCGTCGCGAGGGATTTGGGAGTAATCTCCCCGAACAGCAGCAGGACCAGCGTCAAAATGCCTGTCGATACCCCGACAAACCTGCTCCCCCATAGCTGTGTCGTCACAGTGGTGACCAGCGCCGAGACAGAGAGATTCACGATATTATTCCCGATCAGGATCGCGCTCAGCATTTTGGCCGGATCCTCAATCAGCTTCAAAACCCTGCCCGCCGTCCGGTTGCCCTCCTCTGCCATCGATCGGAGCTTATGCCTGTTCACAGTTGTCAGCGCCGTCTCCGCGGAAGAAAAAAAAGCGGAGAGAACAATCAGGATGATGATCGCGAACACCTGCATTCCCGTATCAGTTCCCAAATCCAAATTCCTCCCCTCTCGTTAAATCCCGTATCTGATACAAATTGTTCCATCATTTTTGACGGAACAATTACAATCATTTCACAGTTTACTGAATGAAAACGCTCTTGTCAAGTCATACTATTTATAACTGCTCAGCAAATGCCAGGCAGTTACGCAGCGGGCGGGGCTTACGAATCCTGATTCACCCGCTGCACCGCAAACTATACTGTTTTGGCGCGGTCTGCGCAATAAATGCGCAGACCTGCTGAATAGTTACGACTATCCTATAATAAATATGTGCGACGCCTATTGCGGTATCCGTTTTACCCTGCGGCCAATACCAGGCTCCCAGAGGATAGTTTATTTGCAGCGGAGGGCTATTTGCGAACGCCGGTCCTTGGTAAGCCGACGAAGGAGGCAAACCTAGTGAGCAATCAGGCGCAAGCGTGCCCGGAACGCAAATGAACTATCCGTCGGGGTGCCGTCCGGAATAAAACATACCCGCAATGACACAAAGCACTGGAAAGGAGGCACCGCCATGAAGCGTTCCAAACAAACCTACAAGAATGTGGCAAGGCACTGCAGCTCCTACGACCGGACAACCGCCAGCGAGTTGTCCAACTGCGTGGACGAAGACTGCACAAGCTGCTTAAACTGCAGCCATTTTGCCCCGGATGAACACTGCATCCTGGATCTTTATGACCATATTGAACACGGGCTGAACCAGGCAGACCGCTGACCTGTCAGGCCGGATCCCGCCGTCTGGCGCAATCCCTTCAAATGAAAACGCTGCCAGAGGCAGGATACCCGCCTGCCGGGTCAGCTTCCGTCTCCTCCGCGTTTATTTCACAAATACACTGATCAGGACTGGCGACCACAGCGCATCGTTCCGGTAATCCTGATCCTCGCGTACATAGGTCGCGATCAGCTTGTCCAGCAGCTTGGATGAGGTATCCTGCGCAGCGGCCTGCCTTGCGTGGTTTTCAAGCATCTCTCCCTGTTCCTTTGCGTCCCTGTCCAGCAGCTTCACAACCAGATAGCCGTAATCCGCCTCCAGCACACCGCTGATCCCGCCGGGCTCCAGCATGTCCACCGCCCTGCGGCAGGAATCCTCCAGATCGTCATATTTGAGGTATTTCTCCATACCGCGTACATTCCTGCACAGCGCCGCAAGCTCCGCGCCATCCTCCGCCTGCCCTTCCTCCGCGTAATCAGCCGCTAGGCTTTTTATGGCGCTTTCCATCTCCGCGCCCTCCTGCACCTTCCGCGCGTAGAACTCCGCCAGCCCCCTCACACGCGCACAGTCCTCCTCCGGCAGCTTGACCAGGGAGCCGTCCTCATCAGACTGCACCATGCCGTCCTGATCCAGGCTTGCAGTGGGAAACGTGACCTGATACACCCTGATATACCGGTCCGGTTCCCGTTCCTCCGGTTCTTCCTCCTTCTCCGTCCGGTCAGCCTCCGCCAGGCTTTCCATGTAGGAGGTTCCGAGCGCCCGCATCTCAAGCACCTCCTCTATGTCAGACAGGGCAATCCCCTTCTTTTTCAGCCAGTCCTTCCCATAGTGTTCAAAAAGCGCCTGTGCCTGCGTCTTCACCTCACCGCGTTCCTCGCGCGTCAGCTTGTGCCCGGCCTGCTCTGCCTCCCTGCAAAGAAGCGCGGCCTTGATGATCTCCTGTTCCAGCTGGTCCTTATAAAAATCGGCATAGGTTTCGCCGTCCACATGGTATTCCAGCAGGCGTCCCAGATCCGTGATCTTATATTCCTCCGTAAAGATCAGCCCGAACGCCGCCACCTCTGTGCTGTCAATGCGCTTTCCATTCAGGTTGAACACCCAGTCTTTCTCAGAGCCGCATGCCGTAACTGTCAGCAGCAGGGCCAGCCCCAGCAGGAGCATTTTGATTTTCTTCATAGCTTCCGTCACCTCTCTCTTTCCGGCACGCAGGCAGGGATGTTATCTGCCAATCCGGCATTTCAGAAAAAAGAGCCGCCGCAAATTCTTTGTGGCAGCTCTTCCTTTGATTCATGCAAAAACCAAACCAAATATCAAAACCGGATACAAACCGTATCCCGCAGCATTAGTTGTTGATCAGCTTGTCCTCACCATTCCAGCTATAGAGCTTACGAACCTCCTCGCCGATCACCTCTGACGGATGCTCAGCAGCAAGCTTTCTCATAGCCTTGAAATGTACCTGGCGTCCTGCCGGAGACATGTCAAGCAGGAACTGCTTCGCGAAGGAACCATCCTGGATATCCGCAAGAATCTTCTTCATCGTCTTCTTGGTCTCCTCTGTGATGATCTTCGGTCCTGTAATATAATCGCCATACTCAGCAGTATTGGAGATAGAGTAACGCATTCCGGCGAAGCCTGACTGATAGATCAGGTCTACGATCAGCTTCATCTCATGGATACACTCAAAGTAAGCATTTCTCGGATCATAGCCAGCCTCAACCAGCGTCTCAAATCCGGCCTGCATCAGTGCGCATACGCCTCCGCAGAGCACCGCCTGCTCGCCAAAGAGGTCTGTCTCTGTCTCTGTGCGGAAGGTAGTCTCCAGCACGCCTGCCCTTGCTCCGCCGATTGCCAGCGCGTAAGCCAGCGCGATCTCCTGTGCCTGTCCTGTCGCATCCTGCTCTACCGCAACCAGACACGGAACACCCTTGCCTGCCTGATACTCGGAACGAACGGTATGTCCCGGTCCCTTCGGAGCGATCATCGTCACATCCACATTCTTCGGCGGTACGATACAGCCAAAGTGAATATTGAAGCCATGCGCAAACATCAGCATATTGCCCGCCTCAAGATTCGGCTCAATATCCTTCTTGTACATATCAGCCTGCAGCTCGTCATTGATCAGGATCATGATAATGTCAGCCCTCTTCGCAGCCTCAGCAGCGGTAAATACCTCAAAGCCCTGCTCCTCGGCTCTCTTCCAGGACTTGCTGCCCTCATAAAGACCGATGATCACATGACAGCCTGACTCCTTCGCGTTCAAGGCGTGCGCATGTCCCTGGCTGCCGTATCCGATCACAGCGATCGTCTTGCCATCCAGCAATGATAAGTTACAATCCTCCTGATAAAAAATCTTTGCCATTTTTCAGTTCCTCCTAAAAAAATATATGTACATCGGTTGTCGGCAGATTCTGCCGGAGCCGGTATTACCTTCCTCTGGTCAGGCCCGTAAGACCTGTCCTTACGATAGACTCAATCTCAAATCCATCCAACAGACGGATAAACGCTTCTATCTTATTGGCGTTACCTGTCAGCTCAATCATGAGGGAATCAATGGACACATCCACGATCTTGGCGCGGAACACATCTGCCACCGCAATGATCTGCTGTTTTTCTTCGCGGTTGGACTTCACCTTCACAAGCACGAGCTCCCTGCATACCGACTCGCCATCCTTCAGCTCCGTAATGTCCACCACATCCTCCAGCTTGTTAAGCTGCTTCGCGATCTGTGCAAGTGTCAGGTCATCACCGCTGACTGCAACCGTCATTCTCGAGTACTTGGGGTTCTCCGTCACACCGACAGACAGGCTGTCAATGTTATACCCTCTTCTGCTGAATAATCCTGCCACACGACTTAAAACACCCGAAGTATTATCTACCAGCAGGGACAATACCATCTTCTTCACATTCATTCCACCTTTCAACTATCATCTCGACAGGCGATTGTAAAACAGTATACGATTTCTACCAGCTTTGAGCATGATATACATTTTTTCCTGACCGGTGTTCCGACTGCCGGCGAAAAACATATATCATGCACAAAACCTTCCTAATATATTCTGAATTTTTCAATTACCTGATCGTCCCGATGCCAGCGTGCTGACGTCAACTGCATCGTTTTGTATATTCTCAACCGATCACAACCATACAGCCATTTCTGAATAATTGCAACCATTCCCATTTTAGCAATTATCCTGTCACATGTCAAATACTTTTATGGGACAATTCCGGCACAGCATTTGTCAAAATGGCATAAACTTGCATTTTTCATCAACGAATCATCATTTTTTATAATTTGCTGTAGAGAAACAACGCCAAACATGGTATAATTAGTAATCATCATTTCCCTATGAAGATACTGTCATTGCAGCCATAGTTCTTCCTCTTCTTTGTTGGGAATACCCGAATATGGAGGATACGTTATGGAAGAATACAAACAGCTGCAATATGAAGATGAACTGAGAGCCAACCATTTCAGTTCCATTTTTTTATCCGTACTGTGCTGCACCTGCCTGTTCGTCTGGGCAGCCAACGAACTGGGAATTTTTGTGGTCAACCGCTTTTATATGCGGCTAGGCATGATTATTGCCTGCTTATGCCTGCTAGTTCCAATTATCACCTATATCGTGACGTTGGGGCAGAACCGGTATTTCAAGTACGTCCTGATCATCAGCGTATCCCTGATGTCCATCTCGATCCAGACCTTTCTCACCTTTCACGGTGTCCTGTTATGCGTGTTCCCAATTTTACTGTCTCTACAGTATACAGAAACGCGTGTTTTCCGGCTCGCTTTCTGGCTCAATCTTGCCGGCATCATCTTTGCTATCCTGCTCGGCTATTATGTGGGCTGCTGGGACGGCAACATGATCTATGCCACTACCTACGGAGTATCGCTGGAGCTGGATTCCTTTAAAGCCCGGGCTGCTGTCATGAACCGGAAATATTTATATCAGCTGCTGCTGTTTTTTGTTCTTCCCCGCACAGTACTCTACAGCATCCTCTCTTTTTGCGTGACGTACATACTGAATGCAGCCAAGCTCCAGTATGTCAGACAGAATACCATAAGGATGCAGGCTGAACTCGACGGCCTTACCAGGCTGGAAAACCGCGCGAAGTACAACTACAGAGTTGCCAATGAATATACCAGGCTGAATTCCGTGTATGTCGCTTTCATCGATGTCAATTTTCTGAAAAAGATGAATGATATCTGCGGCCACGAAGCCGGAGATTGCGTACTGATGAAAGCGGCTGATGATATCCGCATGCTCGTCTCGGACACTGTTCACGGCTACCGGCTGGGAGGTGACGAATTTGCCCTGATCTTTTGCAATTATAATGAGAAAGAAGCCCGAAGAATTCTCCGTGAATGGGAAAAATCCCTCAAACCATTCAACAGCAGCGAAGATCCTGTCCAGTGCTCCCTCTCCATCGGAGGTGCCTTCTCCTCCAGTCCAATCAATATGGATCAGGTACTGAAGGAGGCCGACGAGGATATGTACGCAGTCAAACTTGCCATGAAAGCGCAAAGAACCGACTGAATCTGCAGGATCACCTGCAAATTCTCTCTGTTCTCTTTAACAGAACCAACGCAAGGACAAGCCCATGCCTCGCCTTACGGAAAACGCCTTGCCTCCTGCGAGGACTCTAACATCAGGCATTATTCCGATCCGGATGCAGAATGGGGGGGGAACAGCAGCAAGCCACATTAGCATATGAAACAAATTATTTTGCATAAAAGTACATTTATCGGTTATATTCGCCTATAGAAAATCCACCTTGACTATGCTATAATATCCAAAACGGTATTACATTATAGATAGTTTCTTACACCCCCAGTTACGCCCACAACCGGGGATTGTTTTTTTAAGGAGTATGACAACTATGGAATCATTGGAGAATATACAATACCAGGATGAGCTGAACGCTAATAAGTTCTGTACTGTATTCCTGTCCATCATGTGCGGTATCTGCATACTGATCTGGATTGCCAATGAGCTTGGCATCTTTATCGTAAACAGCCTTTCCATGCGGATCGGCATGCTGATTTCCTGCAGTTCCCTGATCGCGCCTGTAATCGTCTACCGGAAAACCAATGGCAGGCATCCTTATTATAAATATCTGATGCTGTACAGCGTAACGGTGATGGCCTTTTCCATCCAGACCTTCCTCACCTTTCACGGCGTCCTGCTCTGTATTTTCCCGCTGCTGATCACAATCCAGTATGCAGACCGCCGCATGTTCAAGCTCGCTGCCGGCATCAACCTCGCGGGCATCCCCCTGTCGGTGCTCCTCGGTTATTATGTCGGCTGCTGGGACGGCAACATGTGCTACGCTAATTATCTCGACCAGAAGACGGACTCCCTGGCCGCCAGGGCGGAAGTAATGAACACGAACCACCTGTTTCAGCTCATCCTGTTCTTCATGCTGCCGCGCATGATCATTTTCTGCATCATCTGTTACAGCACCTACTATATTTTGAAGACAAGAACGCTGTATTATGAACGGATCCAGTCCGAAGCCGAGCTCGATGGATTGACCAGATTGGAAAACAGGGCAAAGTATAACCAGCGGGTCGCCTCTGAATACAGGAATCTGAACTCCGTATATGTCGCCTTTATCGACCTGAATTACCTAAAGAAGATCAATGACGAATGCGGTCACGAAGCCGGCGATTCCGCGCTTCGCCGGGCAGCTGACGAGATCCGCAAGCTGGTCAACAAAACCGTACACGGCTACCGGCTGGGCGGGGATGAATTTGCGGTTATTTTCTGCAATTATTCACAGGATATTTCCTACCGCATCCTGCATGACTGGGAAAAGAGCCTGAAGCCCTTAAACCGGAGGGAAGATCCGGTGCAGTGCTCCCTCGCCATCGGAACAGCCTACGCCACCAAGCCCTTTGACATCGACAAAGTGATGAAGGAGGCTGACGAGAATATGTACGCGCGAAAGACTGAGATGAAAGCGCACCGCAGTGATTGAAAAAGCAGCCGGAATATCGCGGCTGCTTTTTTTCTCTTTTTACCCCTGCTTCTTTCTTGTAAAAAATTTATCCAGCGTCGCCAGAAGCGCCGCCTTGTTATTGTTCTTCAGCAGATATCCCGCAGGCTTTAAATCCATCACCCGCATAATGCTCTCCTTGTCGCTCTTTCCGGTCAGAAACATCACCGGAATATTCTTGGAGAAGGACTCGCTCTGCAGCATCTCAAACACCTGGGGTCCGGAGGTCACCGGCATCTCATAATCCAGCAGGATCAAATCCACGTTATTCTTGGCCAGCCAGGTGATCGCCTGCATGCCAGATCTTGCCATGCCAATCCGGTACTTATCCTTCAGCCATTCCTTCAAGAGCTGGAGAAACGCAACATCATCGTCTACCAGAAGGATGCATTTCTTCTTCTCATCCTCTCCCTCAAATACTGATTGTACCTGCTCCACAAGCCCCGCCATATCAAACGGGCGCTCTACAGCGTCCAGCACCAGATGCGCCGGCAGGAAAGACATGATCTCATCATTCTCCTGACGGCTTCCCACAAGGATCATCCTCTTATTATGCTCCACGCAGATATCCTTCAGGCAGCTTAAGCTGCCATGCCCCTTCCGGATCTGGTCATCCGCATAGACAATGAGAAGCTCTGAATATTTGATGTCCTCCTCTATCTCCTTCACATGGAAATCCACCTGCGTCACCGACAGCTCCGCCGCCTCCAGATTGCTCACAAGTGCATTGACCATAAATGTCCTCTCGTTCCGAATCAATAATATACGATGCTTTGCCATAGCCCTACTCCTCTAAACATGCCGATCTTATCTGACCTTTTCCGTCTGAATACCTATATTTAAGCCCGGTCCGGATACACGCTGAAACGTCATCCATCTCCTCTGATACGCTGTATATTTCCGGGCAGAATTCCGAACAGGATCACAGATTCATCTCTCAGCCAGAAGCGACCGGAATTCCTCCCACTTCAATCCGGACGCGAGTTCCCGCAGGCGCCTGAGCTTTTTCCGCTGCCCGGAGGTAAGTCCGTACTCTTCGAGAGAATCCAGCACCAGCAGCACATTGTCAAGATCCATCATCGCCGCGAATTCCCCAAGCGCCGAACAGGCATCCGCCCAGCCGGCCTTATCAAGCACGAAGCGTTCGTCCTGCGCCTCCGCCGTCAATCCCTTCCCGGTGCCCGCGTCCTCCAGACAGCCCTCATACATGGACAGCAGCCTTGGCGTATCCTCCTCCAGGCGGTTCTTCTCCACCTGCTCCGCAGCCAGCTCCAGCCTTGCGGCGAGTCTGGACAACTCCTCTGCTCCCACCATCTTCGCCGAACTCTTGATCGCGTGTACTTCTATCATATAGCGATCCCAATCCTGCTCCTCAAAGGTGTGCCGGATCACTGCGGACCGCTCCTCAATCTCTCCCCGGAAAGCCGCAAGCACAGTCCGGTAGATTTCCTCCGATCCACAGTTTTTAATCCCCTTTTTCATATCTATATCACATTTGCCGTCATTCTTCAAGCCCCTGTTTGAAGCCGGCCTGGATTTTCCGGATTTAGGTCTGTTGTTACTCCCCTTCTGTTGTCGTCCTTCATTTTTCTTCTGAAACGCCCCGTCCGGCATGGCATCCCTCGATTCTTCCGGATTGGCGCTATTCCCGCCGTCCCTTCGATCGTTTTCCTGCTCCTCTTCAGGTAAACAGGCTTCTCCTGTTTCCTCCTCAGCCCTGGACACCAGGGACTCCGGAAGGTACATAAGAAGCATTTCCTCCAATTGTTCCCCGTCGATAGGCTTGCTCATGTAATCGTGAAAGCCCTCATGCAGGAACCGTTCCCGCGCGCCGGAAATCGCATTGGCCGTCAGGGCGATCACAGGCGTATCCCGATTGGGATTGTCCGCCATCTCCCGCATCTTCTTCAACGTTTCAATGCCGTCCATCACCGGCATCCGGTAATCCAGAAAGATCACGTCATACTTCTTCCTTCCGATCATTTTCAGGCACTCCGCGCCGCTCCGGGCCTCCTCCACCTTCAGCTCCGTCTTCTTCAGAAGCTCGCGCACCACAACAAGATTCATCGGCGTGTCGTCCACCACCAGCACCTTCGCCTCCGGCGCACGGAAGGATTCCCGGTATTTGCGTGCATTTTCACCGGCTTTCGCGAATTTTTTCCGAAAATCGCCCACCGTCTCTTCTCCCGCCACACGCTGCGGCAGAAATACCGTAAAGGTCGAGCCCTTCCCGTATTCGCTCTCTACCTCGATCCGCCCGCCCATCAGGCCTAAAAGCTCATGGGTGATGGCAAGGCCGAGACCGCTGCCCTCCACCGTCTTGTTCTGATCCGGATCGAGCCGCTGGAACTTCCGGAAAAGCTTCTGGATCTCCTCCTCACGGATTCCGATGCCGGTATCCTGCACGGCGACCACCAGCTCCGTCCTGTCCTGTCCGATCGGGTTGAACCGCACCTTCAGCGTCACCCTTCCCTTTCTGGTGTATTTTACAGCATTGTTAAGAATGTTAAGCATGATCTGGCGCAGCCGGATCTCGTCCCCGTAGAGCTGCTCCGGCGTTGCAGGATCCACCTCAAGCCCGAGCTTCAGTCCCTTCTGCCCCGCCTTGATCTGCACCATATTGACCACATCCGAAAGCACGGAGGACAGCTCATATTCACCCTCCACAATATCCATGTTCCCGGCCTCGATCTTGGAAAAATCCAGGATATCATTGATCAGTGAAAGAAGCGTCCGGCCCGCGCCCTCGATCGTCCGGGCATATTCGAGAATCCGTTCATCCTCGCTCTCCCGCAGGATCATCTCGTCCATTCCGAGCACCGCGTTGATCGGCGTCCGGATCTCATGGGACATATTCGCGAGAAAATTGCTCATGGCCTCGCTGGCCGCCAACGCCTTCTGCTCCTCGATCCTCGCGAGCTGCGTCGCCTTCAGGATGCCGATAAACTCATTCTGGGAAACCGGATTGGAGAAGTAAAAGCCCTGGAAATAATCCACGCCAAAGCCTTCCGCAAACTCGATCTGCTCCTTGCTCTCCACACCGGAGATCAGGATTTTTTTGCCCATGCGCCGGATCATGCCGACGCTGCTCTCCATGATAATTCTTCCGATCTCCGATTCCTGGGCTTCCCACAGAATGCGTCTGTCAATCTTGATGAAATCCACATCCAGCGAGAAAATCGAATGCACATTGGAATAGCCGATCCCGTAATCGTCCACAGAAAACCGGAAGCCATAGTTCCGCATTGTATCCACAAAAACGCGCAGGCTCTCAAAGTTGCTGGTGGCGGCGGATTCCCGCAGTTCAAAATTGATCCGTCCGGGATCAACATCGTATTTCGATACGATCTGGATCAGCCGCTCCGCGTAGCTGGGCTGAATGCACTGCACCACAGACAGGTTGACATTCAGCGTCTCAATTCCCATTTCCACCGGAATGCCGCTGTTCAAAAACTTGCAGACCTCATGAAGCACAAAATCCCCCAGTTCAAAGATGAGCCCGCTCCGCTCCACCATCGGCAAAAACTCTTCCGGGTAGATATCCCCCAGCTCCGGATCATGCAGCCGCAGAAGCACCTCGCCCGACTGGATCAGCATGTCCTTCGAACTGTAGATCGGCTGGTAATAGACCTCAAAGTTATGGTTCTGCAGCCCGGTAAGAATCGCCTTCTCCACTAAAGAGGTACGAAGCAGGAAATCCAGATCTTTGCCAAAGCAGACATCCTCTTTCCTCCCTTCGTCAGACTGCAGGTTGCTCTCAACCAGCGCCATGATCTCGTCATAAGTACGGAAATCCTTCGGAACCTCCGCGTAGAACACCACAGCGTTAAATACATTCTCCTGCTCCTCAATGATCCACGGATCATGAAAGCGCCTGAGGATCTCCCGGGCCAGCTCCATTCCCTGCTCATCCAGTTTTTCCCTGACAACCGCAAAGGTTCCAAGCCCCAGATAATACAGGTTGTATTTATTTACCAGGCCTTCAAAATACTCCGCCATCTGCAGCGTAAGCTTCTCAATGTTGTCTGCGCCAAGAACCTGGAGCAGGTTCTGAAAGTTCACCAGCTTTACGCAGACCACCTCAAAGCTCCGTCTGACCGCCAAAAAGGTCTGCACATCCGCAGACAGAGCCGTCGCGTTGTAGATCCCCGTCCTCTGGTTTTTCCGGTCATCCTCATATTCCACCGTCACCATGATCCCGGTCATGGCCAGTGACTCCGCAAACAGCTCCATATGAAGCTGCGGGAACAAAAACTGCATTAACGTGCCCCCTGACACCATCAGGAAGAAATAGGCCAGCACTCGCCGTTTTTTTCCCGTGATGGCATTCCAGAAGATCAGGATACAGACCACCGCGAACAGGAAATAGCACGCGCTCACCACATACACCAGGATTTCCCCCCAATGCCTTTCAAACCCGCGTTGCGCGTTATAGCCATACACCCAGCCAGTCAGCGGATTGAGCAGGGAAAGCAGTTCAATCACATAGATCGGAAATTCATAACACCTTCGAAGCTTCTTGTTAAGGCGGTAGCACGCCCCCGTCACCAGCGAGATATAAAAGCTGAACAGCGGAGAAAGCAGGCCATGCACCGGAAAATAGACATAGTTAAACACTCTCTGCGCCGTCCACGCCGCATCGCTTGTCTGTGCCAGCGGGGACACGAGGTAGGCGCCCGCATCGCAGGCCGCTGCCAGCAGAATGTCCAGAATAATGGTCAGAAACACTTTGTTCTGCAGTTTCTCCGGCTTGTTGCGCACAATGGAAAAGTACAGGCAGGATATGCTGATGCAAATGCAGGCAATCTGAAAGCCCGACTCACTAACTCTCTCTAAAAATGAGTACATGCCTGGTGATACCTCCTCTTCAAATGTGGTTTTTCCATCTTTTTATCTGACGATTCCCGTCCGCTGCTGCGGGCGGAGACGGAATCGTTCGCTCTGAGCTTTTAATTCCCTCTTTCTCCCGCTGTCCCTGCGAACGGAAACGGGATCTGCCTCCTCTCAGGCGTCATAATCCCGCAGCGCGACCTTCAGCTCCTTCAGATGATCGCGGTACTCGGCAGCCATCTCAAAATTGAGCTCCGCTGCGGCCGTCTCCATTTTTTTCGTATATTTCCTGATCTCCTCCTGAAGCTCCTTCCGCGTCATGGATTCGATATCCTTTTCATTCTTTTTCGCGTTCAGGGCCGCCACATCCTCATCCGTACCTGTGGTGATCAGGTCGCGGATGGATTTTTGGATCGTCGTGGGCGTGATGCCATGCGTCTGATTATAAGCGTCCTGGATCTGCCTTCTTCGGTTCGTCTCGTCAATCGCCGCGCGCATGGAGCCTGTAATGGTGTCCGCGTACATGATGACGCGCCCCTCACTGTTGCGGGCCGCCCGTCCCACCGTCTGCACCAGGGATGTCTCCGACCGCAGGAAGCCCTCCTTGTCCGCGTCGAGGATCGCCACCAGCGTAATCTCCGGAATGTCCAGCCCCTCCCGCAGCAGGTTAATGCCGACCAGCACATCGAATACCCCAAGACGAAGGTCTCGCACGATCTCGATCCGTTCCAGCGTATCAATATCGGAGTGCAGGTATTTGACCTTTACGCCCTGCTCCCGCAGGTAGTCTGTCAGGTCCTCGGCCATGCGCTTGGTCAGGGTGGTGACAAGCACCTTATGCCCACCTTCGACCTCCCTGTTGACCTCGGAGAGCAGGTCGTCCACCTGTCCCTCCACCGGCTTCACCTCAATCGTCGGATCCAGCAGACCGGTGGGGCGGATGAGCTGCTCCGCCCGGAACAGCTCATGCTCTGCCTCGTAATCCGACGGCGTGGCGGACACGAACAGCACCTGGTCGAGCTTCTGCTCAAATTCCTCAAAATTGAGGGGCCGGTTGTCCATCGCGGACGGCAGGCGGAACCCGAAGTCCACCAGCGTCTGCTTCCTCGCCCTGTCCCCCGCGTACATGCCCCGGATCTGTGGCACCGTCATATGGGACTCGTCAATGATCAATAAAAAATCGTCCTTAAAAAACTCCAGCAGCGTGTTGGGTGTCGCCCCCGGCTCCATGCCTGCCAGGATGCGGGAATAATTCTCAATTCCCGAGCAAAACCCAGTCTCCTTCAGCATCTCCATGTCAAAATGCGTCCGCTCACTGATGCGCTGCGCCTCCAGCAGCTTGTCATTGGCCTTGAACCATTTGACGCGCTCCTCAAGCTCCGCCTCAACCTCCTCCACGGCCTTCTGGATCTTCTCCTGCGCCACTACATAGTGGGAGGCCGGAAAGATGCAGGTGAACTGAAGCCCTCGCTTCACCTCGCCTGTCAGCGGGTCAAATTCCACCATCCGGTCGATCTCGTCCCCGAAAAATTCCACCCGCACCGCGTTTTCAAAGGTGGACACCGGAAGGATCTCCAGCACATCTCCATGTACCCGGAAGGTGCCCCTTCTAAAATCTATATCGCTCCTCTCGTACTGGATATCGATCAGGTCATGGATCAGCTTCTCCCATTCATAGGTCATCCCCACCCGCAGGGAGAGCATCATGTTCTCGTAATCCTCCGGTGAACCGATGCCGTAAATGCACGACACAGAGGAGATCACCACCACATCCCGCCGCTCGATCAGCGCTGCTGTCGCGGAATGCCGCAGCTTGTCAATCTCATCATTGATCGATGAGTCCTTCTCTATATAGGTATCCGTCGAGGGCACATAGGCCTCCGGCTGGTAATAATCGTAATAGCTTACAAAATATTCCACTGCGTTCTCAGGGAAGAATTCCTTGAACTCGGAGTATAACTGGGCAGCCAGTGTTTTATTGTGCGCTATGACCAAAGTCGGCTTGTTTAACTGTGCTATCACATTTGCCATCGTAAAGGTCTTGCCCGAACCCGTCACGCCAAGCAGCGTCTCAAACTGATTGCCTTCCTTGAAGCCTTTCACCAGTTCCCCGATTGCCTGCGGCTGGTCGCCGGTGGGCTGGTAGGGGGAATGCAGTATGAATGGTTTTTGTTCAGGTTGCACAAAATCACCTCCTTGAAGTCATAGTAAAAAAGTTCGTCTATCAGACTGAAATTCATTGCGGCACATCTTCCGATTGTAGAAAAAATCCGAAAAAAGCTTGCGTCTCCTTATTCACCCGCTGCATGGCTGAATTTACTGTTTAAGCACGGTCTTCGCAGTAAATGCGAAAACCTGCTGAATCGTTACAAAAACACATTTTATTCTATCATAAATATGATCATTTGTATAGGCGTGCATGAATATTCGGTTTTTACAACATATCCCTTAAATCTTTCCGAAAGTCCCTGTGCTTCCATCCGGACAAAAAGAGAAGTTGCAATATTTTTATTGGACAACTTCTCTTTTCTCCATTTACGTATAGTATTGTGCGGATAAGGGCAAGCCCCAGTATTACAGCCCAAAACAGTATTCCAATATAACGTCCATCTACAATAGCAGCTATCGGATTTGCGATCATTGCAAGCACCAGATCGGTGAGCACTTCTCCTACGCCCTGAGGAACCGTATCCGCCTTGACAGCTTCACTTAACACCAGCGTCTGAGGGAAAATAAAGCTTGCCGTAACAACAACAACTGAAGTTAAAGGGTACTGGTGAGGTAAAGCACGATCACAAGACCAAAGCGACGATCCAGACTGTCATTGCCCTGAGCCAGCGATGATATGACCAACACAAAAACCAGCAGCGGAGCAATGGCCTTCAGTGCTCCCACAAAGATACTCCCCAAAAGGGAAATAAACGACAGACCATGTACGATCAAGCCCAGAACAGCTCCTATGATCAAACCAATCAGTATCCTTATGATCAGACTGGTATTATTGTATTTTTCAATTACTTTCATAAAAATTCTCCCTCGTCAAGGCACTTATCTCTTCTGTTTTCCAACCAGTATTTTTGATATTTCAAATCCCCCTCCCAAGCCTATTTCACCACAGCATTTAATTCCTCCGCCATCCGTTCAATATCTGATACCAGGGACAAGAGCTTGTTCATCTCGCCTGAACCAAGCTCGCTCATCTGATACACGCTTTCCATGCCGCTCACATTCTGCGTGCTCATATCCCGCACAGACCGCATATTCCCGACAATTTTCCGGGAATAGTCCACGATATCCTTGGTAAGGCGGTCAATCTCCAAAAGATCCACATTCATTTTTTCCGAAGAAAGCTTTACCTTCCTTGTGGTCTGGTCGGATTCCCGGATCAGGGCAATGCCGGTATTCACATAACCGTTGCATTCCTCCATCAGGCCGGAGGCAGACGACATCGACTCCACTACATCCTCAATGATCTCGCTGATATTGCCGACAGCGCCCTGCGTCTCCTCTGAAAGCTTGCGGATCTCATCGGCTACCACGGCAAAGCCCTTGCCCGCCTCCCCGGCTCTTGCCGACTCTATGGAGGCGTTGAGCGCCAGCAGGTTGGTCTGGTCGGATATGCCCGTGATCACCTCGACAATCTTCTTGATCTCGTTGGATTTGGCCTCAAGGCCCTTAATCACCGTAAGGCTCTTTTCTGTGCCCTCGTGAATTTTCTGGAACCCTTCCATGGTCTTTCCGATGCTCTGCGAATTTTCATGCGACAGGTTGTTTACATTCTCGGAGAGGGAGCTGATGGCGTCGGTCTTTTCTTCCAGGCGCGTCAGATTCTGGTTGATCAGCGATACGTTGTCCTCCACCTTTTCGATCTCTACCAGCGCGCTTTCCAGGTCGCCCCGCGTCTTCTCCGCCTCCACGCTGATTTTCTGATTGCTGTCCGTCGTGTTTCTGGATACATCTGACAGAAGGTTCACAGATGCGAGCAGGTTTTCCGAAACCTCCATGGATTTGTTCTTCATCGATGTGATGCTTTCCAGCATCCTGGCCTGGGCATCCGCGTCCAGCAGGCTGCTCATCATCTCTGTAGTTCTCTTATTCACGCTCAAAAAGATTGCCGCCATCGCGATCAGGCACAGCGCCTTGGGAATCGCGTTGTATATGATGACATCGTACATATCGTCATTATTCCGGTCAATGACAAAGCCATTGGTAAACGCGAGCATCTGTGCGACTGTCAGCGCCGCAATCGAGCATACCACTGCGAACACATTGAGCTTTCTGGAATAATACAGGTTCGCGATGCCTACGGAATAGATATAGATCACCGTCGTATGCCGGTCAAGGCAAACCGTAAGGATCGAGACAAATAAGATGGCTATGATGACAAACACCCATTTTAAATTCACCCACTGCACCTTCAAGACATTCACCAGAAGGGTGGGAAGCAAAGTCAGTACCATGCCAAAGCAATACGCAATGACCATCACCTTAATCGGAACCTTAAATACTCCTACAATATCGGCGATTAACACCAGCGTCAGCACAATCGCCGATATCCTCATAATTTTCGCGACCTGGCGGTCTGACTCCAGCTCACTCTGCCTGATTAAACTTCCTGTTTCCATCCCATTTCATCCTTTCTCTGTAAATTGTAATTGTGACAATACGGCAGATGGCGTGAATCCCGATAAATAATCATAGATTTGTTATTGTTTCCGCAATACGCTTCCCCATAGTGTCCTTTCTGCATATATACAGTATAGCAGAACATCTGCGTGATTACAAAGGATTTCTGAAAAACAGGCACAAAAACCGGGCCGTCAAACTACAGCCTTCAGACAGAGAAAACGGAAATGTGCTGAATGAGCGGCGTTTCCTCATCGATGGGAAGCAGCTCATAGCCCTCCTCCCGCAGGGTTTCAATCAGAAGCTGCAGCGATTCCACCGTTGTGTGCGTGGTGGGAAGGTCATGCATCAGAATGATGGTGTCCTGATGCTTCACTGCGTCCTCCATGATATTGCTGACAAGCTGCTGCGGAGGAAGCCCTGTCGTCACCGCATCGCCGCTTAAGGCGTTCCAGTCATAGTAGCGGATCCCATTCTCCTTCAGCCACCTGATATAGTCCTGCACCGGCAGGGCGCTGACGCGGTTTGAGCTCCCGCCGGGGAACCGGAAGATCCCGCTTCGTTTCCCGGTCACCTCATAGAGCAGGTCATTCAGCCGCGTCAGCTCCTCCGCGAAGGAATCCACCGAACGGTAAAACGTTTTGTAATCATGGGTAAAAGAATGGAGGCCGATGCTATGACCTTCCTCCACAATTCTCCTGTATGCGTCATAATAAGGCTCATCCTTCCCAACCACAAAGAACGTCGCCTTCACTCCATTCTCCCTGAGAATATCCAGAATCTCGCCAGTATACTCCGACGGACCGTCATCAAAGGTCAGATACGCCCGTTTTTTTGCCTGCACAGTATCTTTCTCCTGCCCGGCCTCAACGTTTACCTGTCCGGACACCGCCGTTGTTTTATGCTGACGGCTCCAAAATCCAAACCACACGGCTGCCGCGGCAGCGATCATCCACGCAATGGCAAGCCAGATCAGCACGCCGCTCCCTTCCTGTTCCCTCGCCGCCACTGTTTTCGCCTTTTTTCTCTCCTGTAAGGACTGAAGCGTCTCCTTCTCCGGAAGGATGTCTTCTGTTTCCCTGCCGGACAATTTCTTCTGTGGTGCTGACATGCCCTTATATCCATACCTCATGATCATCACCCTCTGCCTTCAATCCTGCACAATGTCGATCACTGCCACCGGACAGGCCGATCTCGCGGATTCCGCTGAAGCAAAATTTCCATCCGTAAGCTGACCGTTCGCGACAGCGGTTCCATCCTCACCAAACGCAAATACCTCCGGGCAGGTAGCGACACACATGCCGCATCCGATACAGCCCTCCTGATCTACAACTGCTCTCATATACTACCTCCATTTTTTATGCCGTCAAACGGTATAAAGCACCCGTTTGAGGTCACCTTTTATCCGATAGTGTATGTGATTTCGCCTATGGTATTCTGGATATTTTCGGTAACGACTCAGCAGGTCTGCGCATTTACTGCGCAGACCGTGTCAGAACAGTCTGAACAGTTATTATTTTCGGAAAGTTTCACACCCCTGCCTTTTTACACACATCCCTCAGGCAGCAGTGTTCGCAGTCCGGCTTCGTGCGGGCCGTGCAGACAGCCCTCCCGTGATGCACAAGCCTGTGGCAGAAATCATTTCCCTCCTCGGGCGGAATGATCTTCCAGAGCGCCATCTCCACCTTCTTCGGTTCTTTGACGCCGTCCACCAGGCCCATCCGGTTCACCAGCCGGATGCAGTGGGTGTCGGTCACAATCGCCGGCTTGCCAAACACATCTCCCATGATGAGATTGGCGCTTTTGCGTCCCACGCCGGGCAGCTTTAAAAGCGCGTCAAAATCGTCAGGAACCCTGCCATCGTACTGTTCCTTCAGCTGCTTCATGCAGGCGCTGATATCCCTCGCCTTGCTCGGTCCGAGCCCGCACGGCCTGACGATCTGCTCTATAGCGCCAACCTCCGCCTCCGCGAGCGCATCCACCGTTGGAAACTCACGGTAAAGCTCCTCCACGACCACATTCACCCTCGCGTCCGTGCACTGCGCCGCCAGCCGCACGCTGACCAACAGCTTCCACGCCTCATCATAATCGAGCGAACACCCCGCGTCCGGATATTCCGCCTTCAGCAGCTCTATGATTTTTTTCGCCCTCTGCTCTTTCCTCATTTTTGACACTCCCCATCATTTGTAAATTCGATCTAAACTCTTTTGATGCCATAATTATGCCACAGCGGTCCCCTTCCCTTTCCCAGGTCAAGCCCGGCTTCGATCAGCGAAGCCACATACTCCTTGCCTCTTCTTACGCTCTCTTCCACGGAAAACCCCTCTGCGAGAAATGTGGCGATCGCGGAGGAAAGGGTACAGCCGGTGCCATGGGTATTCTTATTTTCAATATAGCTTCCCTTCATCCAGATTTCTTCTCCATTCCTAAAGAGCAGGTCATCCGCCGCTCCTGTCAGATGTCCTCCCTTGATCAGGATCGCGCCGGAATAATATTCCGCAATCTTCCTTGCGGCTGCTGCCATGTCCTCCCGGCTCTCAATCTCCATGCCGCTTAACACGCGCGCTTCACTTAAATTGGGCGTAATGATCTCTGCCAGCGGGATCAGGCGCGAGATCAGCGTCTTTACGGTGCGGTCCTCCATCAGCGTGGATCCGCTGGTCGCAACCATCACCGGATCCAGGACAATATGCGGCGCCTGATATGTCTCAAGCTTCGCGCGAACCGCCTCCATGATCTCCGGCGTCGGAATCATTCCAAGCTTCACCGCGTCCGGCGCAATGTCAGAAAATACCTCGTCAATCTGTCCCTCCACCATCGGAACGGAAACCGTTTCCACCCGAGAAACCCCCATCGTATTCTGCGCTGTCAGCGCTGTAATGACCGTCATTCCATAACCGCCCAGACAGGTAATGGTTTTTAAATCCGCCTGGATGCCCGCGCCGCCGCTGGAATCCGAGCCCGCTATGCTCAATACTGTGTGTATCACCTTTGTCTCCTCCCATCCATTTTCAACATAAACAGTTAGGCTATTTTATGATTTATGATCGATAATAGAACATATGCTTGGTGCAGTACTTTATATCGAACAAAAGATATGGGGTTGCTATCTAAAACATCCTTGAATAGTGTAAAATCTTAAAGGTAAAGGCCGAAACCTAACAAAGGCCTTGTTCGATATTCAAATTATACAGGTAGCCTGAGTCACATCAGGTAGAGGCATTAGGCTTATGCCATTAAAAGAGCGGAACAGAATTTTGTTCCGTGAGTTTATAAATATCAACCACGAGTTGGTAAATAGCCAACAGTTACAACACATCTTGCAGCAATCCTGTCAGCCGTGAAGCTGCCTGCCGGATATCCTGCGCCCCGAAAATGGCGGATACCACGGCAATCCCGGCAATCCCGCTGCCAGCCAGGCGCGCGGCGTTTTCCTCCCCGATGCCGCCGATGGCAGCCACCGGAATGGAAACCGCCCCACAGATGGCGCGAAGCCTCTCCATCGGAAGCACGCTGGTATCCTGCTTCGTCCCTGTGGAAAAGACAGCGCCCGCGCCGAGATAATCCGCCCCGCTTTTCTCCGCGGCCAGCGCCTCCTCCACCGTGTGGGCGGACACCCCTATGATCCTGTCCGGCCCCAGGAGCTTCCTTGCCCTGGACAGATCCATGTCGTCCTGTCCCAGATGTACGCCGTCCGCGCCGCAGGCCGCCGCTGCCTCCACATCATCGTTGAGGATCAGCGGAACCCGATACCTCCTTGTGACCGCAAGCAGTTCCTCCGCCTGCGCGCGTAATTCATCAGAGGATCGCCCCTTATCCCGGAGCTGGATGCAGGTCGCGCCTCCGAGAATGGCCTCCTCCACTGCCTGCGCAAGCGTCCGCCCTCTCAGCCATCTGTCATCTGTCACCGCATAGAGGCGCATTGCATTCCTTATTCCCCTTTTATCAAAAAACACTCTGTTACCTCCATCTATTCACAGTTTTCAGCTAATTGCGAAACTCAAAACCTAGACTGAGGCTCCCAGCAGGATATATGTTTTTTCGCCGGCATTAGGAACGTCGGCCAAGAAAAAATATA
>CAMHJT010000036.1 GCA_946185495.1 uncultured Clostridiaceae bacterium
CTCCGGATCAAATCCGGACACTGCAAGCCTCTCATCCTCCAGCTCCATGACTTCTTCCGTTCCATTGTCATATTGCGCGATCACAGTTCCCCGAACCCCGGACCAATCGTACTTGTCATAGCATTCCGTACCGGACGGATTCTTCGTTCCATCATCCTTCCATGTCAGGCTTTTAAGCTTCTTCGCCCTCACAGACACCGCGACCTGTACCGCCTTGCCGGTATCCGCATGTTCCTTCAGGCTTCCCTCTGCAAAAAATGTCTTCCCGGGAGTACGGCACTGTTCCAGCGTGATCTGCTGCCACGCAATGCGCTCCATAGTCTTTTTTCCGTTCGACCAGGTCACCTCTGCCTCATCTGGCAGTTCCGGCAAAACGCCCTCAACCGTCTCGACTGCGTCAGGCTCCTGCACCTTTTTGATCACAGGTGGAGCAGCTACGCACTGCACCTTCACCTGTTTTCCCGCGACAGTGCCCTTCACCTCAAAGGATCCGCCTGTCATATTGCAGTACTGCTCCTGTCCGATCTCTTCCCACTCGATCGCGGTCTGTTCTGTATCCCCGTTGGACCAGATCACCTCTGCCTGCTCCGGCAGCGCGGGACAGGTTCCGTTTTCCACATGGATCACGCTGTCGTCAAATTCTGCCTTCGTCACCTCAGCCGGAAGCACCTCGACTGCAACCGTCGTCTTTTTTCCACGGCAGGTGCCCCGTATCGTATACGTTCCACCCTTCCGTTTTTTGTATGCTGACAGGAACGATTCATTCCTGTTCCAACTAATATCCTCCAGCTCCGTATCCCCGTTGGACCAGTGCACAACAGCCTTCGGGTACGCGGGCTCTGTACCGCTTGGCGTTACCACTTTGTTCTCATCAAAGGCTACCTCTGTCACCTCAGCCGGATTGACGACAAGTTCGGCCGTCACCGGAAAATGCACCGTTCCATTATCCGTCTGAAATCCGTGGGCGGTCTCTCCCTTCAGCTCAAAGGTGCCGCCCTCCCTGCTCTTATAGTATCCAAGGCTTTCCTGCTCCCATGTCACCTGAAGGTCAATATACTCCATCCCGTTCGACATCACGACATAAGCCTTCGGATACTCCGGCTGCACCCCGGAATCCGTTGTGACATTTGCCGGCTTCGTGTAGGTTTTGGTCATTGTCACGGCATTGACATGCACCTTTTGGGTGACTGAATAACCATAGGCACTGCCCTGAATGTCAAATTCATTGCTCTTAAATCTGGTATCCAGATTACTCTCGTCATAGTCTTCCCATGTAACATTCAGCTCCACCCTGGAGCCATCGCTGAGCAGGCCCATTACCGTCTTGGGAAGCACAGGGCTCTCGCCGGATTCCACAGTGATCATCTCCGGATTCTCCGCGCCCGACACATCCAATCCTGCCGGCGCAACTACAAACTCCCTTGTAGTCTCCAGCCTGCCGTCTCCTGTTCCGATTGCGGCGGTCACATTTACCGTTCCCGTCTTCTTCACGCTCAGCCTTCCATCTTTTCCGATAGACAAAATGGATGTATCAGAGGACGTCCATTCCACTCCGTCATAGACCGGGCAGTCCCTGGTCGTGTTCGGTCTTACGCCATCCGGAAAGCTGATCTCCGTCAACAACTTCAGGGCATCGTTTTCCCCCACCTGCAGCAATGCGTTACCGGATATCTCCAATTTCGTCACAGCTGAAACCGGAACCTCCATTTTCTGGATCACGGTCTCATTCTGTGCCGGCGCGCAGGCGGAAACCTCCACATCACTGGCCGCATACGCTCCCGCCGTACAGGCCCAGTCATAGGACAACGTATCATTAACCGGATTAAAGGTGGATAATCCTGTATATTGATATTTGGGATTGATCAGAGCCTTATAGTGTCCCGTCTGCCCTGAGGTTTTTCCGAGATAGGCATCCCGCTCATTGATCCAGCCCTCTATGCTGGAGCCTTTAATATAATCCCAGGAGAGATTCTCTCCATAGGAATTGTTGGATGCATTATAGTATTTGTGGACCTCAGAATAACTTGTGCCATTTGGTCTTGTATGTCCAAGAAAGACTGCCGCTTCCGCCGCCCGCACCACTGCCGTCTTCGTGCAGTTCACGCCCAGCTTCATCTCCACATAATCGGAAGGCTGCAGCATTCTGGACGTGTTCCTCGGATCCGGCGTGATGCCGTCCTCACAGGCCTGCCTGCGCACCTCGTTGATCCGGTCGATCAGCTCCTGCTGCGCGGAGGTCATGTCCACGCCCTCCACGCCTACAATAATATTTCCGGATGCGGCTTCCTGCTCTTTATTATCCCTGACCACGAGCTCCCCGGCCCTTCCTGTCATGCCCGGGGCAAACGCAAGGGACAGGCCAAGCATGCCCGCAAGCAGATACATTTTCATTTTTCGTGTGCGCTCACCCATCAGCTATCCACTCCTTCCTTCACTTTCCAAAAACCTTCCGGAACGCTGTAATATTCTTCCCGTTTTCAGAACCAAATACCGCAAAGCAGATCTCATCAAAGAACACGCCCAGGTTCTCATCTATGATTGCCTCCCTGAAATACGCCGCAACCTCTTCCGGCTTGTTGCCGAACGCGCCGCATCCCCAGGCGCCCAGCACCAGATTCCTGTATTTCCTCCCGGCTGCCGCCTTCAGCATGATCCTGATTCTCCGCAAAAAGGTTTCCCTGATCTTTGCCGAAGACACGAGCATTGCGGCTCCATATCTGTTCGGTGCGGGAACCGTGATGACAGCGGCCGTAAACGGCTGCTCCAGAAAATTCAGCTTCTCATCCCTGAACACCAGCACCTCCGGCGAGAGGATCATATAGTCTGATTCAACATTACTGAAATGCGTGTTATTGTACCTGTACATTTCTGAAGCCCCGGCCGACGTGATCGACACATACAGCGTGCTGCACCTGCATAGGGCCTCCTCCTGGGCTGTCGCTCCGATCCGGAATCCGCCCCCCGGATTATGCGCATTTGCGAAATTCAGCACAAGCGGTCTGTCATACTTACGCGCAGCGGCAAAGGAATCGCTGTTTATCACCGTGATTTCACACATTTCCCCGTTCTCCGGAATGGAGATCTCCTCCTGCAGCAGCACTTCACCCATCTTCGGCGTAATGACCTCCGCATGGCGATACGCCCCCTTCGGAAATTTAACCTTTTCCCCATTCACCTCGTAGCTTTCTTCTTCACATATTTTCATTGTTTGACTGGCGACTGCTATCAGATTCATCCCGGATACTCCTGCCTTTCTTTTAGCTTGTAACCATAGTTTATTCTATTGTAGAGATAGTCCGCCAGCTTGTCAAGAAAAAGAATATCCAGGTAGTTAAGATTGAAAATCCATCTGCCAGATGATATAATGTTGGCATATGGTTTCATGCACTGTTTGGATACAGTCTGCGTAGTAAATGTGCAGACCTGCTGAACAGTTGCCAGGAATCCTTGAAAGAATTCACTCCACGCGATAGAGAAAGGAACCACCATGGATCAGACACCCATTATTGTAGTCGGACATAAGAATCCGGATACGGATTCCATCTGTTCCGCCATCGCTTACGCGAACCTGAAAAACCAACTGCAGCCCGGAAGCTGCGTTCCGAGGCGGGCAGGCGCCATCAACAACGAGACTGCCTTTGTCCTCGACTATTTTCATGTGGACACCCCTGCGCTGATCGAGGATGTCAGCACCCAGGTAATGGATATTGAGTATAGAAAAACCCCCGGCATCAAGGAGAGCATCTCCATCAAGGACGCATGGAAGATGATGCGGGATCTCGATGTGGTCACCCTTCCGGTGATCGGGCATGGCAATATGCTCGAAGGAATTATCACCATCAACGATATTGCCACCTCCTATATGGATGTGTACGACAATGATATTCTTGCCAAGGCAAAGACGCCCTATTCCAATCTCGTGGATGTACTGGAGGGCAGGCTTGTGTTCGGCAACCCTCACAATCATATTGTCAGCGGGCAGGTCACCGTCGGAGCGGCAAATCCTCAGCTCACGGAGCAGCTTTTGGGTACAGACGATATTCTGGTAGTCGGAGACCGGGTGGATATCCAGATCTGCGGAATCGAGAAGGGCATCGGCTGCCTGATCCTGTGCATGGACGCCCCGGTGAATCCTCTGGTACTACAGCTGGCCCAGGAGCGGGAATGCAGCGTCATTACCACTAAGCTGGACGCTTATACCACCGCACGCCTGATCAACCAGAGTATTCCTGTAAAATATTTCATGCGGAAACAGAACCTTGTCACCTTCCAGCTTGACGAAGCCGTGGACGCGATCAAGGAAATCATGTCCCAAAAACGCCACCGCGATTTTCCCATCGTGGATGACATGCGGCACTACTATGGCATGGTGTCCCGAAGAAACCTGCTGGCCCTTCGCAGGAAGAAGATCATCCTGGTGGATCACAATGAAAAGTCGCAGGCCGTAGACGGAATTGAAGATGCTGAGATCTGCGAGATCATCGACCACCACAGGCTCGGTTCCCTGCAGACTATCTCCCCTGTGTTTTTCCGCAACCAGCCTGTGGGCTGCACCGCCACGATCATCTGCCAGATGTATGTGGAATACAAGCAGCACATCTCCAGGGAGATTGCAGGTCTTCTATGCGCCGCAATTTTATCCGATACCCTGCTGTTCCGTTCGCCCACCTGTACCCCTCTGGACGAATCTACCGCCAGGGAGCTTGCAAAACTCGCCGAGATCGACATCACCGAATTTGCTATGGACATGTTTGAGGCCGGCAGCAGCTTAAGGGGCAAGACGCCGGAACAGATCTTCAATCAGGACTACAAGACCTTTCAGGTGGACAAGCTCTCCATCGGCGTGAGCCAGATCAGCTCTGTCAACCAGCATGAGCTGGATCAGGTAGCAGTCAAGATGCAGGAATTTGTATCCACCCATCTCGAATCCATGGAGGTGGAGCTTGTCTATGTCATGCTGACCAATATCCACCTGCAGACCTCCTCCCTGCTGGCCTTCGGCGTCAACGCCGAGCAGTACGCGGCGGCGGCCTTTGGCACAACGCCGGAGGAAAATGTATGCATCCTTCCGGGCGTGGTTTCCAGGAAAAAACAGGTTGTGCCCGTACTGGTCAGCTATCTGCAGGAATACCTGTAAAATATAAATGGATACAACAAAATAATCAAGGCGGACACCTTAGCTAGCCGTCATAAAAAAGAAACGCCGCGCGAAACAGTACGCGCGGCATTCCTTATCTGCCATAATCCTTCACCCTTCCATCACCCATTCCATTAGATGATATTCTTCCCTTGTAAAAACACGGCACCAATATAAAACACCAGTTTATTCCTTTCCTTCCCGCTCCCTCTTTTTCTGCAGCAGCGTGTTCATATCCAGCTTCTCCGCTGTCTCCTGCTGTTTGCGGGGTTTCTTTCCGCCCCGTTTCAGGCTGCCTGATTCCGGGCTGTCTCCCTGAACATCCCCCGCTTTCACTCCATTTTTTCCCTGTCGCATTGCCGGAGGGACGTCCTGTCCCGCTGCCGGAACGCCGTTTTGTCCTCCCATAGAATTTTGTCCTCCCACAGAGGCGACGCCCTGTTCCGCCGGCTGCTGCTCCCGCATTCCGCGAAAAACCCCGGACTTCCGCCTTTTTCCTCCGGCCTTTTCCGCTGCCGGTCCATTTTCTCCGGCTCCGCGCAGCTTCCTTCTCTCCTTCCCTGCCCGCGCCCAGCTGATCACCCGGTGAAACGGCGCCGCCAGGTCCAGGCTGAAACGCCGGATCGCGATATCCGCAAGGAATAGGAGCATTGCCAAGATCAGCAGCGGAATGGTCAGGGAAATTCTGGCGTAAACCTGTTTCTGCTTATTTTCCCACACCTTGTCCTGCATCGTGACCAGGCTGCCGCCAGCCTGCTTCAAAAAGGCCGGAAGCTCCGACTCCGCGAACCTGTACTCTACAGAATACTGGTTCGCGTAAGCCGTATTATAGATTTTTTCCACCTGCTCCCCCTTCTGCTTTCTGACATTGACACTGTAAATGCCTACCGCGTCCATGGAAAGCTCCGCTTCGAACACGCCCGGCTTGACGGCGTCCAGGCTGATCTCCCTCGTCTCGCCGTCCTCTCC
Source organism: uncultured Clostridiaceae bacterium (assembly GCA_946185495.1). GTDB lineage: Bacteria > Bacillota > Clostridia > Lachnospirales > Lachnospiraceae > CAG-590. The sequence continues at coordinate 6,107 of CAMHJT010000036.1, forward strand.
GGTCACCACAGCCGTAACCTTTGTCTGTCTGTCATACTCCTTCGTCTCATAGGAGATCGTGGCTGCCGTTCCATCTTTTACAATTTCAAGGTCATCCTCTCCGAAGCCGGTATCCGAAATGACATAATGAATGATGTTTGACCAGAGCATCGGATACCGCTCCCAGGTCGCGCACTCTGCCGTCCACTCATTGTTGCCGTCACTGGTCCAGGCCACTGTCCTGCCCAGGCCGCACTGCCATGACGCCAGAAGCGGATCCTCCCGGTCCGTCATCAGAGCCACCTGCGCAAGCTCCTTGGGAGTGGTCGCCACATATCCCCAAATAGCCGGACAGCCCTCCTCCAGCACTCCCTCCAGCATCTCGCTCTGGCTTGCCACCGTGGGATAAAACGGCTCGTTGATCAAGTAGGTATTGGTGGACAGATACACCTCCTGGGCGAAAATACGCGGAATCGAGTTGTTAATGTCCGTATAGTAAAACCGCCCGCCGCATCGTGCCGCGATACTCTTAAGCAGATCCTGGTCCGATCCCTCTCCGACCGCCACCGTCGATACGGTAATGCCCGCCTGGTTGATCATATTGATCAGATCATCATATTCATGAAAACCGTCCTGTCCGTCCGTCAGCAGGATGATATGCTTTAACTTCGCGTCACTTTTCAGCATTTTGGTATAGGCTTCCTGCAGGGCAGGATAAATGCTGGTGCCTCCCCCCTCCGCAATGGTGCGGATCTTTTCATTGACAGTTTCCGGATCACCGACAGGCGAAAGCGGCACGATCCAGTGATAGGTGTCATCAAAGGCCAGCACTCCCACCTCGTCCGTCTCCCTCAGCTCGCGTACGCCACTGACCGCGGCCTGTTTCGCAAGATCAAGCCCTGTGATGGAGGAATTATCACTGGAGGGAGATGTCATGCTTCCGGACTGGTCAATCACCATCGCCATCGAAAGCTTGGGAATCTCCTTCTCGCCCTTTAAATCCATGCGCACGGGCAGAAGCTCCTCCAGCACCGTTCCCCTGTAGCTTCCCAGGGCGTAGCTGTTCTCGCCGCCGATACAGATATATCCTCCCGCGTAATCCTTTACATAGGAATCCAACGCTGACACAAATCCCTGCCGCAGATCGTCATAGTGCACATCAAGCGTCACCACCGCCTTATACTGGGTAAGCTCCGCCAGCACGACAGGCGCGCCCGACGGCGTAACCTTGTCATACTCCACATTGGCAGCCTGCAGCACCTTTTCAAATTCCTCCCCTTCTCCGGCTTTTCCCTCGACCAGCAGAATTCTCGGCTTCGCCTCAATCTGCGCAAAGGTCGCATAGGAATTGTTGACCGTGATCGTATCCTTCTCCGGCTCGATCACCGCCCTGTACCTTGCAATATTTCCTTCTACCGCCTCATCCTCAAAGACAAACCGGTTTCTGCCCTTATTGAGATGGATCGTCTGTTGTCCCCTCAGGTTTCTCCCCGCATAGAGGGAGAGCGTGGCGTCCGTTTCCACATTTGACGTCACCGACACGGAAACGTTGAAATGATCCCCGTCATGGATCACGCGCGGCGCTTCCAGCCCATCAATATAGACCTCCTCGCTGCCGCCGATGCTGTCCTCCATGGCAATGCCCAGTAGCTCGATGTCATTTCCCTTAATGGCAGCGGCCGCCAGACTCATACTGCCCTCGTTCTCACAGCCGTCCGTCACAAGCACCAGTCGTTTTCCGGCATCCTCATCAAACATAGAGACCGCGGACTGCACCGCCTTTTCGATATTGGTGGCAGTCGTCACCGGCTTCGCGGTAAACTCTGAAAAAATCTTCCGGTCCGTCAGGAACTGCTCCACAGCCATATCCCTGCCAAAGGCCACGATCCCGCAGAGGTTTTTCTCCGGCATCTCCGATACCGCCTTCTGCAGATAGCTTTCCATCTCCTTCTTATTGCCGGACATGCTGTCCGACAGATCTACAAGGAAAATGGTCTCTGTCTTTTTCTGTTTTTTCGATACGGAAACTCCAGCCATCGCAAGCACGATCAACAGCACCACAAGGCCTCTCACTGCCAGATACTGTTTTTTTCTGGACGCATGTACCTCAAAGTGGTAAATGCACCATTCCACCACAAGCAGCCCAAGCACCAGCGCCAGGATCATGTTTCGGATCGCACGGCCTCCTGTTTTCTTCGCTTTACGGCTGCTCTCCGACACAAGCGGATCCACCGGCGTGACATCCGATTCCGAAGCCGTCGGATAATTGACGATCTCCTGCCTGTCCAGCTCCGCGCCGAGCAGATAATCCGTAATCTGTGACATGAAAATTGGAAATTCGGGCTTCAGCGCCAGATCCGTATTATGAATGTCAAATCCGACCACCGCTGCCCTGCGCTCCCCGGACGAACCGCAATACCCCGCGATCTGCCCCTTTCCCGTCTTTAACAGGGGCACCGACTGCTCCGGCAGGTCGTAGGTATAGGCCTGCGTCACGCCAAAGGAAAAGTTTTCAAGATATCTGATAAAGCCGCTGTCCTCAAAGGTCAGCACGGCGCCTTCTTCCTCCAGCTCCTGTTCCACGCCTCCCGGCACGCCGGAGGCGTCGCCAAACACCAGAATTCCGGCGCTATCAGGCAGATCTGCCCCGGTGAATCCCTCAGGAAGCTTTATTCCGTCCAGCACATAGAGGTCATACGGATCCGATTCCTGCAACAGAACCTCCGCACTGTCTGATTTGTATAGCTCCACTCCCTGCCGCAGGGACAGGGCGCGCTCCAAAAACACATTTCCCTCCGAGAGCAGAAGCACCCTTTTCTCCTGATCCGCCGTCACCGCAATGCTCTGCCGGTTGTCTGCCGCAAGCGCATCCCGTCCGGACAGCTCCGCGGACAGGTTGACGCTGCCGTCGGTCTGCAGCTTCTTTTTTTCAAAATAGACATTCTCACTCTCGCCGGGGCGCACTGTCACTGTCTGCACATCCAAAAGCTCTTTGCCGGCATACAGGCTGACATCGCGGACAGCCTCCTGCTCCCCGTAATTGGTCACCCTGCAAAGCGCCTCCACGCCATCCTCCAGCGCGGCGTAATTGACATAATCAACAGAGCAGTTTTCTCCCTCGGAATACATATCCTGGACGATCAGGGTAATGCCCTCCGGCTGCCGGAACATCTCCTCCGCCGGAAAATCCGTATCCGTATAGCAGATCACCTGCGCGTCCTCCAGTCCTGACACGACAGAATTGACCACGCCCGCCGCCAGCTCCAGCGTCCCCGCCGCATCCGTCTGCTCAATCTGATCCAGCCGTTTTTTGAGCGTGTGCTTATCCTTTCCCTGATAGATGACGGAAGCCTCGTCACTGCACGCGATCAGGGTGACGACTGTATCCTCGCTGAGCCCGTCGATTTCCCGTTTGGCCTCATCAAGGCTGTGGGCAAGCCTGGTCTTGTCTCCCTCATATATAAACTGCATGCTGGCGCTGTTGTCGATCACAAGCACAGTGTGTTCCTGCGCCTTTCCGCCCTTTTTCAGCACCGGCGCCATCAGGGCCAGTATGAGCAGAAGCATAAGCAGAAGCTGCAGATACATCAAAAGGTTCTGCTTCAGTTTGTCAAACGGCGTTCTCGCCTCCAGGTTTTTATAGATCTCCTGCCAGAGCATGGAGGAGGAGAACACCTCCTCCTTCGCCTTCTGCTTCAGCAGATAGAGGCAGATGATGACCGGGATCAGAATCAAGAATCCCAGCGGCCACAGATTCTGTACTGTCATGACTTATTCCTTCCTTTCCAGAACTATCTTATGTCACTTTGCCATACAGGACGGCTCCCGGAGGATAATTCATTTACACTCCGGGCACGCTTTCGCTTAGTTGCTCACGCAGCGGTGCTAGGCTCGCCTCCTTCGTCAGCTCACCAAGAACCGGCGTTCGCAAATAGCCCTCCGTTGTAAATAAACTATCCTCCGGGAGCCTGTGTATTGGCTAAGGGATGGACTACTGATTCCATATGCAGATCAGACTCCCTGTACAATGCCGGAAAATCCGGACAGGATTGCCTGCACGAGGGACTCATCCGAGCGCATGAAGACGTAGCGGGCCCCGTATTTCGCAGAAAGGCGCGACAGGGAAGCTTTCAGCTCTTCAAGGCGCTCCCTGTACTGGCGGATCGCAGCGTTGGACATGGTGATCTTCACACGGTCTCCGGTCTCCACATCCTGGATCCGCACGGTTCCCTCAAAAGAGATCTCCTGCTCCTCCCTGGCCAGAATCTGGATCAGCACCACCGTCTGTTTTTTATAGGCCAGATAACGCATTGCCTCCTCAATTCCATCCCTGTCCAGAAAATCACTGATCAGGATCGACACGCCTCCCACGCCCACCGGGCTGGTCAGGACAGAACGGTTAAGCGAGGTTCCCCCGCCGAACCGGATCCGTTCCAGATCAGCCAGAATACGGGGGAACGCCGCGGTTCCGGTCAATCCCTTTCCCTGGTTTCCTGCCGTTTCCTTCATCTCATGGATGTACACGCGGTCTAAGTTATTCAAAATGATATAGGACAGCGCGCCTGCCACCTGCAGCGCCATGCGCGATTTTGGCTGTTCCCCGAACTCCATGGAACGGCTCGCATCCACATAGATCCGGAAAATACCCTCCTTCTCCTCCATAAACTGCTTGATATAGAGCTTGTCCGTTCTCCCGTACGCATTCCAGTCAATGCGGCGGATATCGTCGCCCAGCATATATTCCCGGAAATCCGAGAACTCCACCGAGCTTCCCTTGGCGCTGGACTTCCGGACTCCGCTCATGCCATGGTCAAGCCGCATATGCAAGCACATTTTCAGCATATTCAGTTTATCAAAAAACTCCTTGTCAAACATCACTGTTTCCATACCCGGTCGTCTCCTTTGCCGACTTACAGGGAATCCCCGCTGTAACTACGCAGCAGGTCTGCGCATCCACTGCGCAGACCGTGTCAAAACAGTATATTTTCTCAGACCCTGATCCCGTCAAGGATCTCGCGGATCACCGCATCCGGCGTAACGCCGTCCGCCACTGCCTCAAAATTCAGGGCAAGCCTGTGCCGAAGCGCGGGATAGGCCACGAACCGCACATCCTCAAAGGACACATTATACCGTCCCTCCAGAAACGCCCTGACTTTGGCCGTCTTGACAATAGCCTGCGCCGCACGGGGGCTGGCTCCGGTCTGAATATACCGCTTTGCCGCCTCAGGCGCCCCCTCCCGTTCCGGATGGGTAGCCACCACTATGGAAAGCGCATAATCCATCACCGCGTCAGAGAGCGGCATATCCCGGATCACTGAGCGGATCTCTATGATCTCCGGCCCCGTCAGCACCGGGCAAAGCTCCGTCTTCCTATTGGTGACAGTAAGCTCCATGATCCGGTAAAGCTCCTCCTTGCTCGGAAATTCCACCAGCAGCTTGAACAGGAACCGGTCAAGCTGCGCCTCCGGCAGCGGATAGGTTCCCTCATTCTCAATGGGATTCTGGGTTGCCAGCACAAGGAAGGGGGACGGGAGCTGGTAGGTCTTTTTGCCCACAGTGACCGTCTTTTCCTGCATGGCCTCCAACAGCGCGGACTGCGTCTTCGGCGTGGCCCGGTTGATCTCGTCTGCCAGCACCAGATTGGCAAACACCGGTCCCGGCTCAAACTGAAACACATTATTGCCGTCCTGCTTGATGATCAGGTTCGTTCCCGTTACATCCGCAGGCATCAGGTCCGGCGTGAACTGGATCCTGGAAAAACTGGCAGACATCACCCGTGACACCGCCTTTACCAGCTCCGTCTTTCCAAGCCCCGGCACACCCTCCAGCAGCACATTTCCGTCCGCGAAAATGGCCAGCAGCACCTGCCGGATGATATCCCGCTGTCCGATAATACCCTTTCCGATCTCCGACTCCGCTGTCCGGATCTTCGTGATCATTTCCTGTATCGTTTTTTCATCTATCATTCTCTTCCTCCATTCAGCCCGCCAAAACCGCTGCGGATCTCTTCTTTCCCATTCTCAATCCAGCCCGTCAAAATAATTCCGGATCTGTTCCTTCAGCTTCCCCGGATAATTGGAACCGTCGATCTTCCGGATCGCCTTTTCCTTATAGGCGCCGGACACCTCGCCATAGCTCACCTTGTTCCCTGACCAGGCCCTGGACTGTTCCGACTGTACCATCTGGCTGGTCTGGTTGCCGTTGGCAATGCCCGTCAGATTCTCATCCTCCCCCAGCACTCCTTCCGGAATCGTGATATTCTCCCTTGTCTTGGCATAGCCCTCGCGGCCCTCTTTGCTGCCATAGTTCCAGCCGGAACCGCCTCCAGTGCCTGTTCCGCCGTTGCCGGAACCGCCTCCGTTATTCCCGTTTCCATTCCGGCCTCCATTCTGGTTCCCGCTGTTTCCATTCTGTCCGCCGTTTTGATTCCCGTTCTGGCTGCCATTCTGGTTTCCATTCTGATTCCCGTTCTGGCTGCCATTCTGATTGCTGTTCTGGTTCCCGTTCTGGCTGTCATTCTGGTTTCCGTTCTGATTCCCGTTCTGGCTGCCATTCTGGTTCCCGTTCTGGCTGCCATTCTGGTTCCCGTTCTGACTGCCATTCTGATTCCCGCTCTGGCTGCTGTTCTGGCTCCCGGTCTGGCTGCCGGTCTGGCTGTTATTACCGTCTGCCATCTTACTCCCACCCGTGAGGTTTTTCTGATTTTCCGACAGCGCCTGTCTGGCATCCGCGCGCTCCCCGCTGGAAAACCCGGATTTCTGATAAGCTTCTGCCTTCTTCCCAAGATTCTGGTCACCGGAAAGCTCAGAAAGCTTCTTCAGCTTCTCATAGGCCTCCTGCTTATCCCGGCGGTCTCCATCCTCCGCCTTTTCCAGAGCCTCCTGTGCCTCCTGCGCAAGCTGCTCCTGCTCGGCCTGTTCTGCGGCAAGGCTTTCCTGCGCAGCCTTTTGAAGCGCCTCCTTTGCCTGTCCCGGCTCTGCCTGCTCCGCCGCCATCTCAAGCTTCTTTAAAAACCTTTCCTCCGCTTTTTTCAGATCCTCATAGGACTGTGCCTCTTTGAGATCCATTCCGGTCCGTTCAAGCTGCTCCTCAAGCTCCAAAAGCTCCGTCTCGGAGAGTCCCTCCTGCTCCTTTAACCTCTGCTCCACCTTCTCAAGGCGGGCCAGCTTCTCTTTGCCGGTACGCTTCACATCGCTTTGCACCCTCGCGGTCTGTCTGGCCGGCGTGTCGGCCATCCCGCTTACGCCAAGCAGTATGGCAAGGGCAAGGAACAGCGCAGCCTGGCGTTTCCGGATCCTCACCGGAAACTCCTTCCGGACGCGGAAGTCCCTGATGCGGGACACCGCGTCTTTTTTCTGGAGTACGGAAAAGGCATCTTCCCTTCCCTGCAGAAATAACGCGGTGGAAACCCGCTCCTCGAACCTTCCCTGTTCGTCTGCCCGCAGAGCCGACTCCATCAGTGTCGGCGCCTTCAGGACGCCTGCCGCCATCCCTCCGATCACCGACAAAGCAAGCACCACCGCTATGAAAGGCAGAGCCATCGGAAACGGAACTGCCAGCGAGACCAGGGAAAGGATCAGGGAAAGCAGAAGCCCTCCGGTGGTCCACCAAAACAGCTCCCGCACGACAGACTGCTCCCTGAGCCTTCTCCTCACCCGGCCTGCAAATACTCTGATCTCCGCGTCCATACGCTCCACCTCACTTCCGCTTTTTGTTATTTCTGGTGACGCTGATATTTCTTCCGGCCAGCTTAAGAAAACCCAGTGAAACCAGCAGGTTCAGCGCCACTGAAACCGGGATCCACGCCTTGTAGATCAGACCGATCAGCGCCGGAGTCTGCCACGCGTTGTCAATCATCCCGTAAACGCTGGTACTCGTCATAGATCTCAGCATAAAGTCAAAGATCGGCGAATAGGGATTGAACATCATCACCATCGGCGCCAGCACCGGCTGTGAAACCGCGGTACCGACCGATTCCCTGTAGGCCCAGATCCCGATCCAGGTGTAAAAGATCACGGAAGTCGCTACCAGGATACCGATTCCGATGGCGATCGTCAGGATGGTCGCCGCAATGGATTTTTTTACCACGCTGGAACAGAATACCCCGACACTGCCCACATAGACTCCAAGATACAGCAGGATGCCGATCAGGCCGATCAGCGCCCACCAGCTCATGCCCCCAAGTACAAAGGCGATGGACATGACCGGAATGCTTGAGAGCATATACATCATAACGACCGTCATCGCGGCGCCCAGCTTGCCTGCCGCGATGGAAAACGGCGTCACCGGCGTGGTCAGCATGATCTCCAGCGTCTGCTTCTCCCGTTCTCCGGAAATGGAGCCGGACGTGATGATGGGCACGATCAGGCTGAGCAGACCGACCTCCACACACCCCAGCACAGGAAATATCATCAACAGGGCTGAGTAGTCATATCCGGAAGAACCGGAGGCCAGATTCGTGGTGGCCATGATCAGGATCACGATCAGGGTCAGGAATAAATTGATTCCCAGAATGGCGATCGACATTTTAATGCTTCTAGAGCCCACCACAAGCTCTTTTTTCATGATGGGGTTCATACGAAATTTTTTATTCAATGCCCGTTCCCTCCTCTCACGGATGCACCTGCGCCGCATGAGCGGCGTTGGTGATCTCCAAAAACAATGCCTCCAGGTTTTCCTTCTCCCGATGGAAGTCACTGACCATGATGTTCCTCTCCACAAGCGCCTTTAACAGATATGCAGCCTGCTGCTCTGTCCCCCCGTAATGGATCTGGTATTCCTCACCGGCGTAGCTTACCCCGGACACAAGGGGCTGCTCCTTGAGCACCGTAAGCACATGCGCTTTGGCCTCATCCGCCTCCATACCCGGGACCATTGCCCTTAAATGGATCGGCTGGATTCCCATGGATTTTTGCATGATCTCCTCCACCCTTCCGCTGACAATGAGCTTTCCCCGCTCCATGATCCCGATGCTCGTGCACATTTCGGAAAGCTCCGGCAGGATATGGGAGCTGATCAGGATCGTCTTTCCCATGGTGCCCAGATTTTTCAGGACCTCCTTCATCTCAAAACGCGCCCTCGGATCCAGGCCGGAATTCGGCTCATCCAGGATCAGAAGCTCCGGATTGTGGATCAGCGCCCTGGCCACGCAGAGCCGCTGCTTCATGCCCCTTGACAGCGTATCCACAAAGGTGTCCTGCTTGTCAGCGAGATTGACAAGCTCTAAAAGCCCCACCGCGATCTCATCCACATCCTCTTTCTCCATACCGTACATGGAGCCGTAAAACTCCATATATTCCATCACCTTCAGGTTGTCATACACGCCGAAGAAATCCGGCACATATCCCACCTTCCGCTTAATGTCATCCGGACGCTTCAGGGCATCCACCCCGTCCACCAAAACAGACCCGCCGCTGGCCTTTAAAAGTCCGCAGATGATCCGCATCGTCGTGGTCTTGCCCGCACCGTTGGGGCCGACAAAGCCAAAGATCTCTCCCTTGTCGATATGAAGGTTGAGCCCGTCAAGGGCCACGAACTTCCCATACCGTTTTGTCAGATTGCTGATCTCTAACATCACTCATCCCCCCTTGCCGCAATTCTCGGAATAAAGCCCTCGTAGACATCATCCGTATGATACTTGAGCATCAGAATATCCCCGAGCATATATTTTCTCAGCTTCTCCCCGGAGAGAATCCTTTCATTTTCAAAGATCGGCTCATACTCACCGGTTTCGGCATTATACGCGTACACCTCCGCGAGACTTCCATAGCCCCTCTGGTTCATAAGCGCGTCCTCCGAAGAGATCATCTCAAGACTTGTCACGCCGGGACAGTTCTCAAAGGAATAGGTAATGGTCACATCCCCCGCGTACATCATGCCGTCCGACGAATCATAATCCCCCTGGTCTGAAACGATCATATCCCTAAGATCCGGGTAATACACGCCCGTCATATCGTCATATTCCGCCTCAAACTGCTGAAAGATCACGCCATATCCATTTTTCTTCACGGAGCTGCCGCTGCACAGGCCGGAATCATAATGCTCGATGATCCCCCACGCACACCCGGCGTTGTAAGCCTCATTCCGGGCTAAGCAGTTGCAAATAGCAGAGTCCACGCTGTAATTTCTGGATTTTTCCCTTCCAAGCTGGGAGTTCCAGCTATCATAAACAAGATCCACATATCTTCCTGCACTAGCCGCATCGATCATGTCCACGGGATCCAGCTTTACCGATTCCCCGGTCTTTAAGTCTCCCACACTGTAAAAAAATCTCTCAAAATTGACGACCACATTTTTCAGGTCATATTTCGTGTTATTGGTCACTGTTCCCTCAAATCCTGTGGTAGAACAGGAGACATCCAGAGTAAGCTGCCCGGTCTGGTTTTCCGAACTGCGGGACACTGAAAAAGAATTTTCAGAAAACGCCTTCTGGTTATGGAACAAAAGCTCCGTTCCGTCGTTGGTTTTCCGGATCATGTAATCAAAATCCGTCTCGGAATCCTCATTCCCGAAGGAACTGAAAAGATTATAGGAATAATCGTCATTCGGCCTCACCCTCGCAAATGAGGGATCGATCAAAATCGAGCTGTCCTTCGCCCGCGGAGTCACCACATTGGCATATACGTCTTCCTTCTGAACATGATCTCCCGCTGTCACCAACGTAAAGGTATTCACGATGGGAATGCGAACCCTGTAAAGAAATCCCGTCAGGTAAATGATGCCTGTAAAGATCATGGCTGTGACCGGGATCGCGACCCAGATCTGTTCCCGCTTCTTTCTCGCTTTCAGTACAAGGTACAGGACCGGTCCCACGATCACCACATAGAGCATCAGCAGGCCTCCGTACAGGATCACACTCGGTTTTTTTGCAACGTCCGCAAGCTTGGCAAGCAGCTCTCCCTCTCCAGAGTATAGCATATAGCCCCCCTGGTTCGCAGCGCCAGAGTTGTATCCAACGCCTCCCGCTGCCAGTCCGATGGAGGTCAGCAGTGCCTCTGCCATCACTCCCCGTTCCGGATAATATGTAGCGATCGGCTCCATGCCAAGCGCAAAGGGAACCAGAACCACGGCACCGGCGCCCACCCGCTGCATCCACACATCCCCGTCGGGAGAAAATCCTGTCAGCGGCTCTCCGTTTTCAACGGTCAACGCCACCTCATCCACATCTGTAACCGACAGTCTGCCGCCGGACCAGAGCTTCTGAAGCGCATCCTCTTTTCCCTCAGGTATTCCGTCAACAGTCTCCGGTTCTTCCGGCGGAACATCCTCCTGCCCGTCGGATTCCGCCTCGTCTGCCTGCCCGTTCCCGTCGGTATCATTTCCCTGTTTCTCAGATTCCGCCCCGTCTGCCTCTTCCTCCGTGGTCTCTTGGGAGTCGGTATCATCCCCCTGCCCGTCGGGCTCTGCCTCATCTGTCTGTCCATTTGCCGCCCCGTTTCCGTCATCCTCCTGTCCGTCATCCGGATCCTGCGTATCCTCCTGACCGTCCGACAGGCTGCCGATTCCATTCACACCCGGCAGTAGAAAGCCCTCTCCCTCCAGCATCTTCTGATTCACGCTGTAGGTGACCGTCTTCTTTACCAGCGAACCTGTCTGCGCGTCAAACAGGCGCCCCTGCAGGCCATGCAGGACATTCTGGCAGTTTGCCCCCAGGGACAGGATCAGTATGCCTCCATTGCTTACCCAGTCCTGGAGCACGCTGTACTGTTCCTCCGTAAGCCCCGCCGTATCGAAGTTATCGATTACCAGAAAGGACAGAGCGGCAAGGGCTGTGCTGTCCCCGTCCAGATCCTCTTCAAAAACCTGCAAAAGGCTGATCTTCTCCGTGTTCGAATTCAGTGGAAAGGGAATGCCGTCAAAATAATTCAGCGCGCTGTAATCATCACTCAACACGCCCGCCAGAACCTTCTCGTCCGTTCCGGTCATGACCACCGTATCCGTTTCCCCGTAAACCACCTGATCCTTTTCATTCAGGATCTCCACCTTGACCATCCCGTTGCCGCCAAGATCCTGCAGTACAAAGGAAAAAGTCTTGGCCTGTCCCGCCGCAAGGGCGATATCCGAACCGTAGGCGATCACCTTGTTCCTGTAATCCTGCATGGGATACAGGCGCACACTGCCTGTAAAGTTCTCGCTGCACTCCACCGTCACCTTGACCAGCGCAGGCGTGTCATACAGCACCATCCCGTCCAGGCCGACCTGCGTCTTTACCTGAAATCGCTCATTGGCCCTGTCCACTTTCCTTGTCACGTTCTTCGCGGCGGTTGCGGTTGCCGGAACAGAAAACCATCCGGCCACCAGCATGGCCGCGCAAATAACCGCGCAGGCCCGGCGAACGATATTCCCATGAATCCGGCCGCGCAATGTGTCCACAATTGTTCTATGCAATGCTGTCAGCATAATCCTCTCCTTCTCTTTGATCCATTCTGCCATGCGCCTTCCCGCACACGGTCTGTCTTCTCATGCCGCATAATTTCAGGGTGCCGCTCATCCGGCCTGCGGCCTGATCATCTCTTGTACGTTCCCTCCCGCAGAAAAGCCCGTCCCGCTTTCCCGCGCATTTTATCATACTGCTCGTACATATCCTGCACGCTGTTCTCCAGCAAAAAATAATGCCGGATATACGGGATCAGCAGTACCATCAGCGCTGCGATCAGCGCCAACACCTGCCAAGAAAAATGATCCATCGCGTACAAAAAAACCATCATCGTCATGATCGCAAAGGTCACTGTCACGATCAGATGGATCAGCCTCTCATGGGCAAAAAAACGGATCTGCACAAGGTGCTTTTCCATCTCCTCCTCCCAGTCGATCTCCTGCTCGTCCGACGCAAGGAGCTTCTCCACATACGCCATATATTGCCTGACACGGTCTGCCATGCCGATGCCCCCTTTCTTCGCTTTTTTCTTTCCCCATTGTATCGGCTAACCTATTGTTTGTCAATTTCTATTGACCGTTTATTCCTTAAGAAAAAATAAAAAAGCGACAGCTGTCAGAATGTCATGCATTTTTGAAATTGGAGTTGACACGCTTTCTCAAATATGTTATTCTGAGTGCAGTGTATAATTACAGTGACGAGGAGTAGTAGGGTTTTGGATGCGTCCAGAGAGCTGCCGGCTGGTGCGAGGCAGCTGCGGAAGGAATCTGAACTGGCCTCTGAGTAGCCCGCTGAACAGATTGGATCCATAGTAGGCGCGGCCGGAGCCCGACCGTTATATCGGGAGGATATACGACTCCATACCGGAAGTCCGTATCTGTCGTGAGTGCATACATGGGTATGAATCAGAGTGGTACCGCGTAAGCAGATGCTTTACGTCTCTGTTGGTTGAACAGGGATCGTAGAGCTTTTTTATTATTATTTAGAAAAGAGAGGATGATCATCATGATGGACGCAACCAAGTACAAACGGAATTATTTTATGCCGCCCGAACAGTCCCTGGACTGGGCAAAGAAGGAATATATCGACAAGGCTCCTGCCTGGTGTTCAGTAGATCTGCGCGACGGCAACCAGGCTCTCATCGTTCCGATGAGCCTTGATGAGAAGATTGAGTTTTACAAAATGCTGGTAAAGGTTGGATTTAAGGAGATTGAGGTCGGATTTCCCGCTGCCTCCGAGACAGAATACGATTTCTTACGGGCGCTGATCGACCAGGACCTGATCCCCGATGACGTGACGATCCAGGTACTCACCCAGGCGAGACCGCATATCATCCAGAAGACCTTTGAGGCTGTCAAGGGCTGCAAGCACGCAGTCGTACACCTCTACAACTCCACCTCCCTTGCGCAACGGGAACAGGTATTCAAGAAATCGAAGGAGGAAATCATCCAGATCGCCGTTGACGGCGCGAAGATGCTGGCGGAGCTGACCGAGCAGGACGGCGGCAACTACCAGTTTGAGTATTCTCCCGAGAGCTTTACGGGAACAGAGGTTGATTTTGCGCTGGAGATCTGCAACGCGGTGATTGACGTCTGGAAGCCGACGCCCGACAACAAGGTCATCATCAACCTTCCCGCTACCGTTGAGATGTCGCTTCCCCATGTCTACGCCAGCCAGATTGAGTACATGAGCAAGCACCTCTCCTGCCGGGAAAACATCATTTTATCCTTACATCCGCATAACGACCGCGGCTGCGGCGTGGCTGACGCCGAGCTTGGCGTGCTGGCCGGCGCCGACCGGATCGAGGGCACGCTGTTCGGAAACGGCGAACGAACCGGCAATGTCGACATCATCACACTTGCCATGAACATGTATACCCATGGAGTGGATCCGCACCTGAATTTCTCTGAGCTTCCAGAGATCACCGAGCTGTACGAGCGCGTCACAGGCATGCATGTATATGAGCGCTCCCCCTATACCGGCAAGCTTGTCTTCGCGGCATTTTCCGGCTCCCATCAGGACGCGATCGCCAAAGGCATGCGCTGGAGGGAGGAAAAGAACTTAAAGGACTGGACCGTTCCCTATCTTCCTCTGGATCCCCACGATGTAGGACGCGAATACGAAGGGGATGTCATCCGCATCAACTCCCAGTCGGGCAAGGGCGGCATCGGCTACATCTTAGAGCAGCGCTACGGCTTCCACCTGCCCCCGAAAATGCGGGAGGATCTGGGCTACGCGGTGAAGAACGAATCCGACCATTTACACAAGGAGCTGTCTCCGGAGGAGATCCTCGGCATCTTCAACCGTGACTACGTCAACATCAAGACAGCCATCAAGCTTGATGAGTGCCACTTCGTTCAGGAGGGCAACGGCGTGATCTCCACAGAATTGACCATCAAGAGAGGCGATGTGCCGAAGGTGTACCATGGCACAGGCAACGGCCGCCTTGACGCTGTGTCCAACGCTGTCAAGAGGCATTTCCATATCGACTTCCAGCTCATCTGCTATGAAGAGCATGCGCTCCAGAACGGCTCCAATTCGCAGGCCTGCGCTTACGTCGCGATCCAGATGCCGGACGGCTCTGTGACCTGGGGCTGCGGCATCAAGAACGACATTATTGACGCCTCGGTATGCGCGCTGCTTTCAGCGGTCAACAAGGTGCTTGACCGGGAAAACATTAAATAATCGTGTTTCAACCAGATTATATTTTTAAAGCAGACAAAATGCCTGCCGCCGTTTCTGCCATGAAACAGCGGCAGGCATTTTATTCTTCTTAAACATCGCACTCATTGCATATGCCGCTGGGTCATTACCGATTGTCTTGCCAAAAACTCCGACGGCGTAAATGCAATCACTTCACTTTTCTTGAAATCCTTCACATTCCTGGTAATAATATGGTCAGCGTGAATCCGCTTAGCTGTAACCGCCTGCAACGCATCTTCAAAATCATCCCACTGCATATCTGCCGCTGTGCTTATATCTGATGCAGTCAGATCCTCAAACGAAAAGATCAACGACAGTCTCTTTAGAACTTCACTTATTGTGTAAGCGTCCAGTTCCTTTCGCATCATATAAACAAGATTTGCAAAGGTCAACGCGGAAACATAGCCTTCAGCCAAATCCGTTTCGCACATCTTCCAAATCTTGGCTGAGTCTTCGTAATGTGGTTCTCTCTTTTGAAGAACATCGAGAAGGATGTTTCCGTCAATCAGTAATTTCATACTTCTCCCTTAGCCTTTCTTCTCTCGCATGATCTATATCTATATCGCCTTTGAGAATCCCGGTAAGAGAATCTGTCAAATAGGATACGGCTGTTGCACGGGGTATGAATCTCCCCACTTCTCTGCCATTTTTCGTTACAATGACCTCACCGCCATCCTGTACCAGAGAAAGATAGCGTCCAAAATTATTCTGCATTTCTGTTGCTGTAGCTGTCGCTGTATGTCCGATCATGATATCACCTCGCTCTCATATTAGCTAATTTTATTATACCCTGTTTTAGCTAATTCACAAGACTAATTTGATGATTCTTTTCAACTCAATACACATCCTTCCTCTTTTTCCTTTCGCTAATGGCTATATTCTTAAAAAACTGTTCCTTCTGTCTGCGATACTCCACAGGGTTGCCGCTGTATTTTGCCTCGGCTTTGATCTTCTGATAGCTTTCAAAGCGGCTTGCGCTCAGCTCGCCGTTTTCAACAGCCGTGCGCACTGCACAGCCGGGCTCGTTTTCGTGCCTGCAATTGCGGAATCTGCACAATTGTGCAAGCTTTTCCACATCGGAAAAAGCCTCGTCCAAGCCTTCGGTGACGTCCCACATACCGAGCTCACGCATACCGGGCGTATCTATGATCATCACGCCGTTTTGCAGCATGATCAGCTCACGGTGGGTGGTGGTGTGTCTGCCCTTGCTGTCGTCCTCCCGGATGCCGTTTACATCCATAACTTTCATGCCCGCAAGCGTATTGACAAGGCTCGATTTCCCAACGCCCGAAGATCCCAAAAACACAAGGGTTTTTCCTTTTTGCAAATACGGCGAAAGCTCGCCCATACCATAGCCCGTTTTGGCGCTGACGATGCAGATTGGTACATTCTCAGCGACACGGCTCGTTTCGAGAATATAGGGCAGATAATCGTCGGTCAGATCCGCCTTTGTCAAAACGA
>CAMHJT010000037.1 GCA_946185495.1 uncultured Clostridiaceae bacterium
ATTCCATTCAATCTTAACAGGGGGGTATCAAAATGGCTTTAGGTATATTTGAATCAATTGGAATCAGTACCGACGTTGTGGTCATTATATTATTTATCATTGTCATTTTGCAGTTTGCCTGGATTGGTCTTATTATTTACAAATGTAATATATTAAGTAGGAGGATTTCAAGATTTACAAAGGGCAAAAATGCAGGTAATCTCGAAGAGATTATGGTACAGCATTTTTCTGAAATCCGGCAGATTGTAAAAAATGAGAAAAAACAGAATAAAACCATTGATATGATCAATGACAAGTTTTTATCAACCTTTTGCAAGATTGGTCTGGTTAAATATGACGCATTTAAAGAAATGTCAGGAAAGCTCAGCTTTTCTCTTGCCCTTCTGACAGAAAACCATGACGGGATCATTATTACCTCCATGCACAGCCGTGAAGGCTGCTTTACCTATTGCAAGGAAATAACCAATGAGGAATCCTATTATGTCCTGTCCACAGAAGAAAAACTTGCGCTCAATGTGGCCATTGGAAAAGAAGGCGCATTAGAGGCCGCAAGAGAACGGGAAAACCGTAAACCAGAGATTGCGGAATAATAAACAGCATAAGTCATTCACATAGGGAGCATACGCATGCACAAATATTTGAGAGCCATTGGCTTTAGCAAGATCAAACATAATAACGAACAGAATAAGCTCATAGCCATTGCTTTTGAAAATGCTACTGAGAAAAAAGAGATTCAGATTGCATCCAATCATAATCTGATTCAGATAAATCATATTTTTGCAAAAAATATTGGTTTATCTATTATCGCAGAGTACAATCATGACGATATATTAGATGTCGACCATATCTTTCCGTATTGTATTGGCGAACACAAATCAGAACAGATTGATATCCAGATTGAATCGCACAATGATAAGCAGGCTTATTCCGCTATCTCTGACGATTACAATCTTGAAATTACCTTGATTTACGCTGTTCAGAATATTGTGGACTATGTGAAGAGCAGCTGGTCCAATACCTATTACAAGAATCCAACCCAGGTAATGTTTGGCGCGCTCTCCCTTTCGGGACGAATAATCTATGGGGTTCAGCTTGAGTATAACGCCTACCCCTATGATAAACAGCCGATCAGTGATTCCGATCGCTGCAAATTGATTGCCAAGGCAAAGATGGGGGATCTTGACGCGTTAGAGAGCTTGACGCTTGACGATATGGATACCTATTCTCTGGTTTCCAAGCGCATTCAGGATGAGGATTTATTCACAGTGGTTGACACTTATTTTATGCCCTATGGCATTGACAACGAACAATACTCCATTTTAGGAATTATTAAAAAATTTTTTAAAATAATTAATGAAATTTCCGGAGAAATGGTGTATAATCTAACTATTGAGAGCAATCACGTCCTATTGAATGTAGTAATCAATTCTCTCGACCTTGAGGGAGAGCCAGAGATTGGAAGACGTTTCAAAGGAATCATCTGGTTACAGGGACATGTATTGTTTTAGAACAGGCTTTGAAGCCTTAGTGCTGTAAGCATAGGATTGCGGTTTATAGTACATTATTGTTTACAGAACATTTGTACCCGTAGTTAAATGGATATAACAATTCTCTCCTAAAGAATAATTGTGGGTTCGATTCCCGCCGGGTGCACTACCATCAATTCAAGAGTCCTGCAGCTAACACTGACACACTAACTATGATAGGCATATGATAGGATTTGTCAGAACATCCTTTTAGCTGTGGGATTTTTAATTTTTATTAAAAGGAGGTAAAAAGATGAAAGTGAAACGATCCAATCTGACCTTCAGCGCTGTCGGATTTGTCGCGTCAATTCTGGTTGAGCTTTTTCTGATTCTGAATGCACCCGGAATGACACAGATGCTGATCGTTTTCGGACTGATTGCGCTTGCCAATACCTATTTTATGGTGGACAGCATTGTTAAAAAAGTGGATGAGATTTCTGAAACCACCATTGACAAGCAGACAGAACTGGTCAAGGTAGAAAAGGGAATCTATTCCGTCGCGAAGAGGGACGAGACAGCAAAGAAACAGCAGAACCAGCTCCTGTTAGAGCAGATTGAACAGCTCAAGGAAGAGAACAGGAGGCTTAACGCAGAACTCATTGAACAGCAGAAGGTCTGCACAAAGATTCTTGTCAAGAAATCACAGGAGGACAGCAGCAGAACACTTACCAGCTCCGACCGTATCTCCAAACTTCTGGTTCAGATGAATGGCAATGCATCCAATAATTCCAAGGAAACCCTGGAGCTATTAGAAGAGATCAACCGGACCTTAGACACTTATTATAATGACAGCAAGGATAATGTAAGAAGAATGCGTGCGAACTGAGAAACTATATGAATTATATCGTAATGGATCTTGAATGGAATCAGAGTACCTCTGCCTTGGGAGAAAACCCGAGACTTCCATTTGAGATTATTGAAATCGGCGCCACAAAGCTTGATCAGAAATTTAATATCACAGATCAGTTTGGGGCAATCATAAAGCCCAGGGTTTACCGCCGTCTTCAGCCGAAGATCAAGGAAATACTGGCATATGATGAAACATACTTAAAGACTGGTCGCCCATTTGACGTGGTATACAGGGAATTTAAAAAATGGTGCGGGGAGGATATCGTTTTCTGCACCTGGGGACCTCTGGATCTCACCTACCTGCAGCAGAATATGGATTTCTACTATATGAAGCAGTTATCCTTTCCCTTGAAATTTTACAACCTGCAGGAAATTTACGCCATTCAGAAATATGATGATAGAAAACAGACACCCAGCCTTGAAAAAGCGGTATCTGAACTTGAGATTGAGATTAACGCTCCCTTCCACTGTGCGAAGAATGACGCCTATTACACCGCAATGATATTTCAGAAGATGGATCACAAAAGACTTGCGGATATGTACAGTATTGATTATTATCACTATCCGACCTGTGCGGAGGAAGAGATTTTTTCCCAGCATCAGAATTATTGTGAATTCATCAGCCGTACCTATGAGACGAGAAAGGAAGCTTTGGAGGATAAGAATATTAATCTCCTTCGCTGCAATAAGTGCAATAAAAAGCTTTCCAAAAAGATCAAATGGTTCTCCAACAACTCCAATACTCAGATCTGCGTCGGAAGATGCTGGAATCATGGCCTTGTCTGTGGAAAGATACGGTTTAAGCCAGCCAGGGACGGGGAAATCTTCGTTGTCAAGACTACGGAGAATATCGATAAAAAAGAATATCTTCGCATTCAGTCCAGACAGAATGACCTCAGAATGAAACGAAGAGAAAAACGGATACACAGAAAGCACTGACCTGAAATAAGTCAGTGCTTTTTTTTCTACATAAGGCGTCCGGCGTATTTTCATCTCGCAGAGGGTTTAAAGCCTGCCAAAAGAAATATATAAGACGCATATTGATATTTTTTACAGCGGATCCTTTTTCGCAGTTCCAGCCTTTCTCGGATAAGTCTTTGGCGTGCTTTTCACCTTTTCGATCCACACAAAGGATCTCACAATGCCCGTATCGGGAATCTCAAGCTTCCGGATTGTCTTTAACCTTCCACCCAGCAGATGGATCGCTTTCTCAGCCTGGGCTGCCTCTTCCTCTATCTCCGCGGATTTATAGGCGATCATGAAGCCTCCTGTCTTCACAAAGGGCAGGCAGTATTCACAAAGCACAGAGAGATTGGCAACCGCCCTTGACACACACAGATCATATTTTTGCCTGTAAGCCTCCTGCCTTGCGCTCTCCTCCGCCCTTCCGTGTACGCATGAAATATCAGAAAGACCAAGCTCTATAACAACCCTTTCAAGAAAATGAATCCTTTTATTCAAGGAATCCATCAACGTTACAGAAAGATCTGGAAATACAATTTTTAAAGGCAGTCCAGGAAATCCGGCTCCGGTTCCGAGATCCAGAAGATGATAATTATGATCCCTGATCTCCGGAACAATCTGTGAAAGCGCAATAGAATCCAAAAAATGCCTGGTGATCACCTCTGATAAATCGGTCACTGTTGTCAGGTTCATAACCTTGTTCGTCTCCACAAGCATATCATAATATGTCTGAAACTGCCTTAACTGAAGATCACTTAACGAAATATCCCATTGCTTTGCCAATTTCCGTAATCTTTCCATTTGCTTTTCCTTTCTTTCAGATTTTCCAATCTGTTTTAACAATCAAACTCATATCATTTTTTCAGTTTCTATCCTGCACTTTGCAGAACTGCAATACATACAGGAGAAATAATATTAGAAATTACATTGACGCCTGCGGCCTGCTAAGATAAATCATAAGAACTGAAATATCGGCAGGCGAAACTCCTGAAATCCGGGAGGCCTGTCCGATATTATCCGGACGAACCTGGCTTAGCTTCTGCCTTGCTTCAATACGGAGATTTTGAATGGCGTGATAATCCACATCATCCGGTATCTTCTTATTTTCCAGCTTTTTAAAATGCTCCACCTGTGCCTGCTGCCGCTTGATATACCCGTCATATTTGAGCTCAATGTCAATCTGTTCCGCCACCTCCCGCGGCAGAGGTTCAGTAAATAACGCAGTCCTGTCACGATCCAATAGCGCAATCTTCTCATATGAAAGCTCCGGACGTTTGATCAGATCGGCCAGTGACGCCGCGGTCTTTAAAGGCGTGCTGCCATTTTTCTCAAGAAAATCCTGAACAGCATGATTTGCGCCCACCATGGTCTCACAAAGCCTTCTAATCTCACTCTGAATCATATTCCGTTTATGGCAGAAATTCTGATACCTCTCCTCTGAGATCAGCCCGATGTCATGCCCGATGTCAGTCAGCCTGAGATCCGCATTATCCTGTCGCAGCAAAAGCCGGTATTCAGCCCTGGAGGTCATCATACGGTAAGGTTCCTTTGTCTCCTTGGTCACAAGATCGTCGATCAGAACTCCGATATAAGCCTGCGAGCGATCTAAAACCACAGGCTCGCGTCCCTGCAGGCTTCTTGCCGCATTGATCCCGGCCATCAGGCCCTGCGCCGCCGCTTCCTCATAGCCTGAGCTTCCATTCATCTGCCCGGCGCTGTACAGCCCCTCAATATCCTTAAATTCCAGCGAAGGCTTCAGCAACAGCGCATTGATGCAGTCGTATTCGATCGCGTAAGCATTTCTGACAATCTTTGCATGTTCAAGACCCGGTACGCTCCGGTACATTGCGTACTGCACATCCTCCGGAAGAGATGAACTCATACCGCCGATATACATTTCATTCGTGTATTCTCCCTCCGGCTCCACAAAAACCTGATGGCGGTTCTTATCGGCAAAACGCATCACCTTGTCCTCGATTGAAGGACAGTATCTCGGACCTGTTCCCTCAATGGCCCCGGAAAACAGGGGAGACCTGTCAATATTGCTTCGAATGATCTCATGTGTTTTCTCATTGGTATAGGTTAAGTAACAGCTTACCTGCTCCCTTCGGATATCCTCCTCCCGGTTGGTAAAGGAGAATGGAACAATTCTTTCATCCCCCTTCTGCTCCTCCATCTTAGTAAAATCAATGCTTCTCCTGTCAATTCTCGCCGGAGTGCCCGTCTTGAATCTTCTCACGGGAATACCGTTTTCCACAAGAGATCCGGAAAGTCCTGTCGCGGCAGACAGCCCGTTCGGGCCTGTGTGCTGAACTACATCCCCATAGATGCACCTTGCGTTCAGATAAACGCCCGTACACAGTATGACAACCTTCGCAAGATATACCGCACCGGATCTAGTCCTAACGCCCTTTACCTTCTGCTCCTCCAAAAGAAGCTCCGTCACCTCTGCCTGCCGTAACGTCAGATGATCCGTCGACTGCAGCACCATGCGCATATGCCTTGTATATTCAGCCTTGTCAGCCTGCGCCCGCAGGGAATGCACTGCAGGTCCCTTGGACTGATTCAGCATTTTGGACTGGATATAGGTCTTGTCTATATTTTTTCCCATTTCCCCGCCGAGGGCGTCTATTTCCCGCACGAGGTGCCCTTTGGAGGAGCCTCCTACATTCGGGTTGCAGGGCATGAGGGCAACACTGTCCATGCTGACAGTAAAGAGAATCGTCTCCTGATCAAGCCTTGCCAGCGCCAGGGCTGCCTCACAGCCTGCATGTCCCGCCCCGACCACAACCGCATCATATATTTCTTCTATCTGATTCATAATTATCCCTCATTATAATCTTTATTTTATATTTGCGGAAAACTCTGCTAATATAATTCATCGCGTGTTTCACTGTTATATATTATACCTTTACAACAGGAAACCGGATAAAACTGCAGATCAGGTTTCATCTATCGGTATCACATTTGCCGAAATTTAAACACCCCGAAAGTATATCATGTTACGTAACATTTTTCAAGGTAATGAAAGTGTTACATAACAAAGAACAAGCCTGTAACCGGTGCAAACCGGCTACAGGCTTGTTTTTTGTCTGAATCTCCTAACACTGACGTAACATTCATCCGTATATTGAAAAATGAAAATCAGCAGAACAGTTTCATAAGGCTGGATTAATATGTATAATAAGAATAAGCCTTTACAACATATGCTCCCTTTGATTTTACCTTTTTCTTTTTGAATTTTGCATTTGTAATTACCTTGATATAATATCCGTTTAATGTGTTCAGTGTTTTGCCCTTAAATTTTGTGATCTTCAAAGAATTCTTTTTCACTGTCGCAACCTTCTTGAATCCACTGCTCTGCTTATTGGACATATAAACGGTATAGCTTGTTGCTCCCTTTACCTTCTTCCATTTCAAATTAATGCTTGTCTTGGTCACATCACTGCTCTTGCTCGTGATGTCCGGCTGCGGTACAGCGTAAAATTTATTGGAAGCCTGTCCATATATTTTTTTTGCGCCGCCATTGACAAGCGTATAACCGCGTACCACCACATAATAGATATTTTTTGTATTTGATTTTATAAATACAGCTTTATCCGGAGTCGAGGATGAATAGGGAACATCCACTCTCTGAACTACCTTGCCCTTTTTGTTGTAGCACACTGCCTCGTAGCCATATGCCACAAGGCTCTGATTCCAGCATACCATCAGTTTATTGTTATTGGCAAAATAATTCGCGTATCTTACATTGTTGATCTTTTTGGGAAGCGTGGAAGCCACAACGCGCTCCGGATTGCCAATTGCCCCGTTGCCATCCACCGGAAAAACTGCCAGAACCACGGCTGTATCCTCCGGATACGTACAATAAAATGATGTTTCCTGAACTGTCTGGACAGGGTTATAATTGCTTCCATCAAATTCCGCAACCACATAGCCGATCGCTCCATAAGCCGGCTGCCAGCTGACCGTCACTGATGTTGTTGTCGCCCCTGTCTGCTGCAGGCTGTAAATATATCCTCCCGAATAGGTATTCTGCTGGGATGCATCCTGTTGGGTTGTATCCTGTACTGCTTCATCCTGCGTTGTTGTATCCTGCGCTGCCGGATCAGAGACAGAAGCTTCTTCTCCTTCTCCATAAGAAGCAACCGATGCTTTTCTGAATGCATCCGCTATCTGTGATAATTTCATCATGCTGCCTGGTTCAACAAATGACTGGTCACAAACCATCTCATCCAATAGAACCTGTTCCTTCAGGCTTCCAGCAGCCTGTGTTTGAAATCCAGACAGAACACAGACAGCCGCAAACGCCATACCAGCCATAAAATGCTTCATAATTTTTTTAATTTTCATTATTTTACCTTTACCTTTCCACAAAAAACAGCGTCACTTAATACCTGTTTACCCTTGAGTCTGCCGATCGGAATAAGGCGGATATAATAAGCCTTGCCCTTTTTCAGCTTCGCTTTTCCATATTTTTTGATCGTATATGTCTTATTCTTCAACGGAACCGTCGCGCAGGTACGGTAACCGCTCTTTTTCTTGTTGGAAATCTGTACCCTGATCTTTTTTACGCCTGTCATGGCGTTCCATTTTAACTTAATCTTTTTGTTGGCTGCTACATAGCTGATCTTTTTCTGGCTGCAAAATAGCGAGTAATCACTCCACTTGCCGTAAATAAGCTGATCCTCGGTGCCCCTTACAAACGCCCTCACGCGATACTTGTACATCCTGTCATTCTGAATGTCTCCAATCCTGAGCAGGGCATTGGAGCCTCCAAGGGATTGTCCGGAAAAAGTGTATTTTTTGCCCGAAACCGTCACACCCTCCACTTCATATCCAGCACCCTGAAAGGCTGCCTTGAAATAGATCACTCCCTTGTTATTATAGTTTTTTTCAATGCCGAAATTTTTTTTGGTTATCTTCGTGGTCAATGGTGATACCCCGCTTAAGGATCTTCCCATGCCCTCCGCAATGAACCCTTCCTTTGTTCTTTTACAGGCTGCAATGGACACCTTATGTTCCGATCCTTCCTTTAACGTAAGGGTGAACCTTGTATTTGTCGTTGTAAATACTTCACCGTTATATCTCACCCAATATTCCGCAGCGCCGGGATATTCATCCCACGTAAAAACGGCTGTGTGTTCATCCGCGCCCACATATTGCACATGATAAAGCATGCCTGGCGCTGTTCTAACCTCAATGCTCTGGCAGAACAGCTGGTAACAACGATCCGGATCCAGGCCCCAGCCAACTCTGGCGTAATAGACATGATCCTGTTCCAGCCCGTCCACCGTGACGTTGTTCCACTCCCCTGCAGTTGAGATTTGTTCTCCTTGCCTGACAATTGCGGAAAAAGAAGAATCATAAGCAATCTGATATCCATACCACTTTGCGCCCTCCAGCTCTCTCCACTGCAGCTTGATGCTGCCTGCCTTAGCTTCAGTCTGTACCAGGTCATGCGGCACATCGGCCTGAACCACTGTCCCAAAGGATACGAAAAACACTGAAACGGCAAAGAAGAGGATTATCCTGTGTATCCATTTTTTCAATCCACACACCCCCGATCTGTATATAGATTATGTCCTTTGCTGTCAATGACTACAATTGCCGGAAAATTTTCCACCTCCATTCTGCGGATTGCTTCTGTGCCAAGATCCTCATAGGCGATGATCTCAGATTTTTTGATACATTTTGACAACAGGGCACCTGCTCCGCCCACTGCCGCAAAATAGACAGCTTTTTGAGAAATAATCGAGCGAATCACCTCTTCGCTTCTCTTGCCCTTTCCTATCATGCCATTCAATCCCTTTTCCAGCAGCAGGGGCGTATATTTATCCATACGGCTGGAGGTTGTCGGACCGGCTGATCCGATCACCTGTCCTTCCCTTGCAGGAGTCGGTCCAAGATAATAGATCACCTGATCCTTCAGTTCCATCGGAATCTCCTCCCCTTTCATCAGGGAATCGTACATTCTCTTATGCGCCGCGTCCCTGGCGGAATAAATAGTGCCGGTAATATATACATAGTCTCCGGCCGTAAGCTCTTCCGCCAGCTTTTTATCAAAAGGGGCAGTGATATGTCGTTCCATTTTTTTTTAATCCTCCTCTGTCTTCTATACGCTTATCTGCCTCTATAAGACTCTCCTCACATGCCGGTTCACATGACAGCACATATTGACCGCCACAGGCAGGCCGGCGATATGTGTCGGATATGTCTCGATATTGACCACAAGCGCAGTCGTGTTTCCGCCCAGCCCACCGGGACCGATGCCTGAAGCGTTGATTTTCTCAAGCAGCTCTTCCTCCAACTGACGGATATGTGGAAGTGAGGATCTGTCTGCCAGATTTCTGGTAAGAGCCTTCTTCGCGAGAATCGCGCATTTTTCAAAATCCCCGCCGATTCCCACTCCCACTACAACAGGTGGACACGCATTCGGCCCAGCCTCAAATACTGTATCCAGCACCGCTTTCTTCACGCCCTCCACGCCGTCTGCAGGCTTCAGCATAAAGATCCGGCTCATGTTCTCAGACCCAAAGCCCTTTGGCGCGATCAGGATTTCAAGCTGATCTCCCGGCACAATATCATAATGTATGATCGCAGGCGTATTATCCTTCGTATTCACCCGAAGCAGCGGATCTCCCACAACTGATTTTCTGAGATATCCCTCCTCGTAGCCTTCCCTTACGCCCTGATTGATCGCTTCCGAAAGAGGAATTCCTTCCACATGCATATCCTGTCCCATCTTCACAAAAAATACCGCCATACCCGTATCCTGGCAGATTGGGATCTGATTCTGCGCCGCAATCTCCATATTTTCACAGAGCTGTCCGAGAATCCTTTTACCAAGAACACCCTGCTCCTCCCGCGCGGCCTTCCCGATTGCCTCCTTCATGTCACTGGACAAATATAGATTTGCCTCTATGCACATTTCCTTTACATTTTTAATAATCTCGTCTGTATGTATTGTTCTCATCCTGTAACCTTCCGTCCTGATCTCTTTCCTTATAACATCGTAACTGCACAGCAGATGCTGAACAATTACAAAATATCTTTCTCTACTATACCATAATTCAGTATTTATTGCAATGTAAGCGCATTTTTAACTTATCAACCAATTAATAAGATATCTACTTTCCCATGCAGAATTCCCTAAAAATGGTATCCACCAGATCCTCCTCCACAGCCTCCCCGATGATCAGTCCCAGCTTCTCATACGCCGTCATCAAGTCAATCGAATAAAAATCCTCCGGCATTCCGTCTGCAATGCTCTTCCTCACCATGCGCACAGAGGCAAGCGCCTCCTGAAGCGCCTGCTGCTGCCTTATATTAGAGACAACTGCCTCATCATTATAGGAAATCTTACCATGGAAAAACATATTCTTCAAAAGCTCGTAAAATTCATCAAATCCGCTCTGCTCCTTCGCGCTGACCTCAATAAAAGGCTTATCCAGGCGGGACAGGATCTCCCTTTGTTCCACGCCGCAGGCCAGGTCTGTCTTGTTAAAAAGAATAACCACCTGTTTCTGCTGCAAAGCCTCCATGATCCGCAGGTCATTTTCGTCGACCGGAAGGGAGGAATCCACGATATATAAGACCAGATCCGCCTGTTCCATTTCCTCCAGGGATTTATCCACGCCAATCTTTTCCACAACATCCTCTGTATGCCGGATTCCGGCGGTATCAATGACATTTAAGGGAATGCCGGAAACGGAAATCCACTCCTCCAGCGTATCCCTGGTTGTCCCGGCAATCTCTGTCACAATTGCCCTGTTTCTTCCTGCTAAGACATTGAGCACTGAGGATTTGCCCGCATTGGGCTTACCGAGAATCGCCGTCCTTATTCCCTCCCGAAGCCTCCTCCCATCCCCGGCTGTATCTAACAGGTGAATCATCTCCTTCTCAATCTCCTCCAGAGAAGCATCAAGCTCCTCCGGAAACCCTTCAAGACTGTAATGCTCCGGATCATCCAGCGCCGATTCGATCAATGCTGTATGCCTGATCAGCTTTCCTCTCAGTTCCTCCACCTTATCTCTGAGATTTCCCTTAAGCTGGGACAACGCGGCACTCGCAGCCATCTCGCTCCGGGCGGAAATGAGATCCATCACGGATTCTGCCTGTGAAAGGTCCATCCTTCCATTTAAGAACGCGCGCTTTGTAAACTCTCCAGGTTCAGCTGGCCTCGCGCCCTTTCGATACAGCAGAAGCAGAATCTGCCTCATAACCTGAATTCCGCCGTGGCAGTCAATCTCCACCACATCCTCCTTTGTATAGGAGGAGGGAGCCTTCATGACAAGAACGATCACTTCATCGAGAATAATTTTTTCCTCATTCTGAATTGTTCCATATGCCGCCGTATAGGTTTTAAGATTTCTTACCTCTTTCCCCTTATGTTTTGGAAAAAAAACAGCATCTACAACCGGTATGGCTTGATTTCCACTTACCCTGATGATTCCGATACCGCCCTGGTTCATTCCCGTAGCCACCGCCGCTATCGTATCTGAAAAATCTGACATCATTCTGCCTTCACCCTTCATAGTTTATTTATTATAGCCTGATTATATCATTTTAATATAACAGGGGCAAACTTAAAATTGTATCTAAAAAACTAAAAACGGCCTGCCAGACAATCACACAATCTGGCATAGCCGTTCTACCTGCTTTTTCTATTGTATTTTTATTTTTTAAGGTAAACAACCACCTTACGGTAAGGTTCCTCCCCTTCGCTTCTGGTTGCGACATACTTGTCATTCTGAAGCACTGAGTGAATAATCCTTCTCTCATATGGATTCATCGGCTCAAGCGTAATGCTCCTCCTGTTTCTCTTTACCTTGTACGCAATATTCTTCGCGAGATTTTCGAGGGTATCCTTCCTTCTCGCGCGATAGTTCTCTGTATCAAGCTTTACATGAATATAAGAATCGCTCTCTTTATTGACAAACAGGCTGATCAGGTACTGAAGCGCATCGAGTGTCTGTCCCCTCTTTCCGATCAGAATACCCATGTCCGGTCCCTCAAGATTGATTTCCATTGTACCGGATTCCTCGTCAAACTGAATCTGAACCTCAGTGGGGATATCCATAGCTTTAAACAGCTTCTCCAGATAGGCATTTGTCTTTTCAAGCAGGCTCTCCTCCTTGAAAACCCGGATAATGGCAGGCTTGGAACCGATTCCCAGAAAACCGGAGGAGCCTTTGTCCACAACCTCATATTTTAATTCCGAACTCACCACGCCCATCTCCACGGATGCGGCTGTCACAGCCTCCTCCACTGTTTTTCCCTTGAATTCCTCAAAATTCATGTTAACTCTCCTCCTTATTCTTTTGTCCGTTATAATTTAACATTATATTCGCCTTCGCGCCAATGCTCCCGTTCTTATACTGCTTATTTTTTTTATCCTCGGCAGCCTTTTTTGCCTCCTCAGAGGGAACATAATTTCTAAGGGAGCTGGAAGAATTTTTCCGGATCGCCTGCTGCTTCTGAAGCTCTTCCTGCTGCTGCTGGGATTCCTCCATCATGCGCTGCATAAAGGATTTCTTGCCGCCATTTTTCTTTCTCTTCTCTTCCGCCATCTGAAGCTGTTTGTTTAACAGCTCCTCCATATCCACATGATCATAATACATATTGACAAAAATCTGTGTCACCGCTGAAATCAACGCGCTGATGGCCCAGTAAATTCCGATATAGACCGGCATCGTGATACAGATGATGGCCGACATGACAGGCATCATGATCTGCATGGACTTCATCATGGAAGCGGCCTGATCATTTTGCTGCTGTCCGTTTGATGCGGTACCAACCTTCATGGCCAGAAACTGGAACAGGGCGGACGCCAGCGGAACGATCAAAGCCGGCGACAGGTGATAACCGGGAGCTTCAGAAATATTGATTCCCGCAAAAAAGGAATAAACTTTTTCAATACTTTGAATGTTCTGATCCACATTTAAATGAAGCGTATCCTCAAGAATCTGCAAATGTGAAACTCCAAACTTGGAGATTACATCGATCACATTATTAATGGAGATATCAGCCCCGCCTTTTACCACATCATTAAACTGCCTCATGGCATAATTTGCAGCGCTTATTTTATTTTCATCTATAAAATCAGTAAAAAAGGATCCTATTTTGTCGCCCTGGGATTCCAGGATTTTCTCCGCGATGGGCGTGTACATAGCCTTGATTTCATTGACATAGGCCGGCACATTCTGAATCACCCTGTATAAAGCATAAATAATAGGAAGCTGAATGAGCATGGGGAGACATCCATTTGTCATGGAGGTTCCGTATTTATCATAGACAGCCTGCACCTCGGCATTCTGCTTCATCATGGACTCCTGATCCTTGCGATCCTTATACTTCTTCTGAATTTTTGAAATCTCCGGCTGCAGCATCATATTAATCTTGGCCGACTTCTGCTGTTTGAAGGTCAGCGGAAAGATCAGTATCTTCACAATAACTGTAAAAATAATGATGCAGATTCCCAGATTCGCGATCCCGGAATCGTCTGCCAGCAGATTATATACAAAATTAAATAGCTTACCAAACACCCAGGCAAATGGTCCAAGAAAACCACCCTGTGCTGTCAAAAACATCAAGCTGAAATTCCTCCTTTTTATTCTTTTATCCTTATTTCTTCTTTGGCGGAACCGGATCATACCCTCCCTTACAGAAGGGATTGCACCGGAGAATCCTCCATACCGCCAATAATCCCCCCCTGATCAGGCCGTGTACCTCTAAAGCCTCAATGGCATACGAAGAACAGCAGGGATAAAACCTGCAGGTTGGATACCTTTTCAGAGGGGATAAAAACTTCTTATAAAACTGTATCAATTTGATGAGAATTGTTTTCATAACTCACTAAAAACTTAAAGGTATCTGTTAATCAGCTACCAAACATATAATCAGCGCGTGAAGCTTAACCATCCTGATTCACCCGCCGTACAGACTGCGCGGTAAACGCGCAGTCCTTATGAATAGTTACCCATAACATTCATTAAAATCTCAGAGGAAATATCTTCCTCATAATTTTCCATACAATTCATGAAATACTGCTGGATACATCCCTGATTCAGGCTTATCATCAGATCACTGCTTATTGTGACCGGAAGAATCTACGATATGATGCAGTTTAGCCAGATGGAGTAATGCACTTTCTATATCCCAGTAATCATGACCTTTAGAATTTACCCTTGCTACCACTACAATGTCCTTTCCTCTCAGAAATTCATCCTGATGCAGCCGGTAGGCCTCCCTAATCAATCTGGTGACACGATGCCGCACAACGCTGTTGCCGACCTTCTTGCTAACAGAGATCCCAATTCTGTTAATCCCCAGATCATTGTCTGTTATATACATAACGAGGTACTTGTTGGCGCAGGATTTACCCCGTTTATATACATTTCCAAATTCTAAACTGTTTTTTAAAGAAATAATATGTTTCATATGAAAAGAAAAAGGTCACATCCCTGTGACCTACGCTGATAAACGCTTTCTACCCTTAGCACGTCTTGCGGCCAATACTTTTCTACCATTTGCAGTGCTCATTCTCTTTCTAAATCCATGTACCTTGGATCTCTGTCTCTTCTTAGGCTGAAATGTCATCTTCATCCTTCCAACACCTCCCTTCCAGTATTTCGGATCTGTTCTGAAATAGTTATCTTACCAGTTCCTTAGCGAGTTTCTAAAAAACATCTATCCCATTATAGACAAAAATACTAAAGAAGTCAAGCAAAATTTTAATTTCTTCAAATCACATCCAATCATCGTGTTTTCCACAATTTTATCTCGTTTACATAATGTTATCCACAAAATGTGGATAAGTTGTGGATAAGTTTCCATTTTTCCTGTGTGTTTTCGTAAAATTCCCTCGTTTTTCCAATTATTCGACACTCTGTCTACTTTTCCACATTTTTTTTAACTGGTTTACATTATTCTCCCCTATCCCCAAAGTTATCCACATTATCCACAATTTCATAGTGGATAATTATCACAT
Source organism: uncultured Clostridiaceae bacterium (assembly GCA_946185495.1). GTDB lineage: Bacteria > Bacillota > Clostridia > Lachnospirales > Lachnospiraceae > CAG-590. The sequence goes on from CAMHJT010000037.1 coordinate 15,331, forward strand.
TGGAACCTTAGCTGCACAATGCCTGATACCTTAGCGAATCCAAGCCACAGGCACAGTCCTAGCTTGGTTCACAGGTATGCTTTAGCTCGTACCCGCAGAGCAAATGAACCATCCGCCGGGAACCATCCTTACACAGAATTTTAAAATTTCTTGAAAAATGCCATATTTTATTGTAGAATAGATTTATATGCGTTTTAAGCCTTCCGCCCCCAAAACACCGCGGAAAGCCCTATAATTCATATTATTACTGTTGGTATTGGTGAAATAGAAAGGAAACACAGCTTATGAAAGAAGAACTGCTGAAGCAATGGGACAATATTATGAATCTGCTGGAAGTGGAATATGATGTATCCCACATGATGATCAACACCTGGATTCGCGCCTTCTCTATTAAAGAAGTAACCGATACCACAATTACACTTTCCATGGACAAGAAGCTGGGGCGCAGGGGCATTGAATTTATAGAGAAAAAAATGTACGACATTTACCTGCAGTCCGCTATCGAGGCAGCCATGAACCGCCCCTTCGAGCTGGTTTTATGTGTAGAGGGGGAGGATCTTGCATCTCAGAAGGACGCCTCCCCGGCAGAGGGTAAAATCAAGCAGTCCCTTGAGAAAAGCAACCTCAACCCGAAATATACCTTTGACACCTTCGTCATCGGAGACAATAACCGGCATGCCCACGCGGCCTGCGTGGCTGTGGCGGAGGAACCCTCCTCAGCCTACAACCCTCTTTTCCTGTATGGAGGAGCCGGACTTGGCAAGACGCACCTGATGCAGGCCATCGCCCACCACATCATCACCCACAATCCTGAGATGAAGGTACTCTACGTGTCCAGCGAGACCTTTACCAATGAGGTGATCGACGCGATCCGCAACAACAAGAGCGAGGACCTCCGGGCGAAATACAGAAACCTTGACGTCCTTCTTATTGATGATATCCAGTTTGTAATAGGCAAGGATTCCACACAGACAGAATTCTTCAATACCTTCAATGACCTGTACAATTCGAACAAGCAGATCATTATTTCCTCGGACAAGCCGCCAAAGGAGATTGAGACGCTGGAAGAGCGCATGCGCACCCGGCTGGAATGGGGAGTTCCCGTAGACATCCACGCTCCCGACTATGAGACGCGTATGGCCATCCTGAAGCGGAAGGCTGAGACAGACCGGATCGTGATCTCCGACGAGATTCTGGACTACATCGCGACAAATGTAGTGTCCAATATCCGCGAGCTGGAGGGCGCCCTCAACAAGATCAGCGTCTTTACCAAGCTGGACCACATGACGGAGCCCATTACCACAGAGAAGGCTGCGGAGATCTTAAAGGACCTGATTTCCAAGGACGCGCAGCATGACATGACTCCGAACTATATCATCAATATTGTATCGGATCACATGAATATTTCCTACGCGGATATCGTCTCCTCCAAGCGGAGCCAGGATATCGTCACTGCGAGACAGATCGCAATGTATCTTTGCCGGAAATATTTAGACCGTATTTCCCTGCAGCAGATCGGGAATGCTCTCGGAAAAAAAGACCACTCTACTGTATTGAACGGCATTGAGAAGGTAAATAAAATGATTGAAAACGATGCTTACATTAAAAATATGGTAGAAACCATTGAAAAAAAGATCGACATCAATTAGATCCTTAGCAGCCATTAAAAAAAGATCGATATCAGGCAGATCCTTAGGAGCCGTTGAAAAAGATTGATATCAGTCAGATCCGTAAGAACTGTTGATAATCCACAGAGTTCTTACAGGTTATCCACAATTTTTTCACTTATCCACACCTTATTTGTGGATAAACAGGAATTTCAGGTGGTTTTCCTGTTAAGGATTGTGGGTAACTCATTTATCGCCTTTCCGGCTGTTTGAACCTGACAAATTGTTTAAACCCTTCTTCCACAGAGGATCAAGATAATAAAAACAAGCCTCTGCACAGGGCTTTTCCATTGATTCACAAGGATTTTCCGTGTTTTTCACATATCCACGGACTCTACTACTGTTACTACTAAAACATTATCTGAACAGGTTTGCGAAAAACGCACACTTTTTTCCTGAAAGGAGTTATACACAATGAAGATCAGTTGTCAAAAAACCGCGCTGTTAAATGGCATCAACATTGTATTCAAGGCAGTGTCCTCCAAGAGTACTATGCCCATCATGCAATGTATTCTAATTGAGGCCAGTTATCAGGAGATCCGTTTTCTTGCGAATGATATAGAGCTCGGCATTGAAACCATAGTAGAAGGAACGATCATTGAACCGGGAAAGATCGCGCTCGAAGCCAAGATGTTCAGCGATATCGTGAGGAAGCTGCCGGACAGCGAGGTTTTAATAGAGACTAACAGCGCGTGCCAGACCAATATTCGTTGTGAACGCTCCAAGTTTAATATCCCGGGACTTTCCGGCGAGGACTTTAATTATCTTCCTGATATTGAGAAGCAGAAATCAATCATCCTTTCGCAGTTTTCCCTCCGGGAGGTGATACGCCAGACGATATTTTCCATTTCCGATCAGGAAAACGCGAGAATGATGAACGGGGAGCTTTTTGAGGTACGCGGGAATCACCTGCGCGTGGTATCCTTAGACGGACACAGGATCTCAATCCGCAATCTTCAGCTGAAGGAAAGCTATGACAGCATGAAGGTGATTGTACCCGGCAAAGCCTTGAATGAGGTCAGCAAGATCCTTTCGGGAGGACCGGAGGATGAGGTGAGGATTTATGTGACGGATAAGCATATCCTGTTTGAATTTGAGCAGACGAAGGTGGTATCGCGCCTGATTGATGGAGATTTCTATAAGATTGACCAGATGCTGACCGGCGACTATGAGACAAAATTCGAGATCAACAAAAAGGAATTATTGAATTGCATAGACAGGGCGTCCCTGTTTATCAAGGAATCCGACAAAAAGCCGATCATCATGCAGATTGAAAATTCCAATATTTACATGCGGATTGATTCCTCCATGGGTTCCATGAATGAGGAGATTGAGATCAGCAAGGAGGGAAAGGATCTAAGGATCGGGTTCAATCCAAGGTTCCTGATGGATGTGCTCCGCGTGATCGACGATGATACGGTGTCGATCTATATGATCAATTCCAAGTCGCCGTGTTATATCAGGGATGAGGAAAATACCTACGTGTATCTCATTCTTCCGATCAGCATTGCGGCGTAACAGGAAAAAAGGCAGAAAATATTTTTAATGAGTCAGACAGAAAATTGCGAAAACCCAGATGTAGATGGAGGCTCCTTGCAGGAGATATGTTTTTTCGCCGGCATTAGGAACGTAAGCCAAGAAAAAATATATCTCCTGCAAGGAACCGGTCGAAAAAATGTATTGATTCGCAAACGTCTGTAAGGATCCAGATAAAAAGAGGAGATATCTTATGGAGACATTGGAGTTAAGAGAGGGAGATGAGTTCATCAACCTCACGCAGCTTTTAAAGGCGTTGAACCTGGTGGAATCCGGGGCCAGGGCCAAGGAAGTGATCGACAAAGGCGCTGTAAAGGTTGACGGCGAAGTGGAATCCAGATACCGCAGGAAGCTGTATGATGGTATGCAGGTGGAATTTGAGGGCAGGATGATCCGCGTGGTAAAGCATGGGAACCAGGAGAGGCTTAGCTAACAATGTATGTCGATTTGCTGGAGCTTGAGCAATATAGAAATTATGAGAGACTTTCCCTGAAATTTGATCCGGGAATTACGATCCTTTATGGTGACAATGCCCAGGGCAAGACCAATATTTTAGAGGCCCTGTATCTTTGTGCCACGACCAAATCCCACAGGGGAAGCAGGGATAAGGAGCTGATCCGGTTTGGACAGGAGGAGGCTCATATCAAGATGTATCTAGTCCGGCATGAGGTAAGGCACCGCATAGACCTGCATTTAAAAAAAAGCAAGAGCAAGGGCGTCGCGATTGACGGCCAGCCCATCAAAAAAAACGGCGAGCTGTTTGGATTTCTGCATATGATATTTTTCTCGCCGGAGGATCTGTCCATTATAAAAAACGGTCCCGCGGAGAGAAGAAGGTTTCTTGACCTGGAGCTGTGCCAGCTCAATAAGCTGTATTATTATAATTACACGAATTACAATAAGGCGCTGAACCAGAGGAACGCTTTGCTGAAACAGATATCTTTTAAGCCTTCTCTGAAGGATACGCTGGATCTGTGGGACCAGTATCTGGCGGAGTACGGCAGATGCCTGATCGAGGAGAGAGAGCGGTTTATAGAAAGCCTGAATGACATTCTGAAGGAGATCCACCGTCAGCTTACGGGGGATAAGGAGAGCCTTTCCATCGGGTATGAAAAAAATGTATCCGTGGAGGAATACGAGAAGGCCATGCGGGACAGGCGGGAGACAGACCTGAAATATCAGTCCACGCAGACAGGCCCGCACAGGGATGACATCAGCTTCCTGGTCAACGGGATCGATGTGAGAAAATTTGGCTCCCAGGGCCAGCAGAGAACGGCCGCCCTTTCATTAAAGCTGGCTGAGATTGAGATTGTAAAAAAGCTCATCCATGATACTCCGGTGCTTTTGCTGGATGATGTCATGAGCGAGCTGGACAGCAGCCGCAAGCAGTACCTGCTGGACAGCATACGGGAGGTGCAGACGATTGTGAGCTGCACTGGATATGATGATTTTATCAGATCCCGTCTGATGATCGACCGGATCTATAGGGTAGAGAACGGGAGGCTTGAGGAGATCACTGTATAACTGTTTGGCAGTTATCATTAAAATATATAAAAATATCATGTAGTTTTGGTGACAGAATCAGGAGGATAAACATGGGAAAAAGTGATGAACAGGCGTATGGAGCAGATCAAATTCAGATCCTTGAGGGTTTGGAAGCGGTTCGTAAAAGACCTGGTATGTATATCGGTACCACCTCTGAAAAAGGACTGCATCACCTGGTATATGAGATTGTAGATAACGCGGTAGATGAGGCTCTGGCGGGATTTTGTACGGATATCAAGGTGACGATCAACAAGGACAATTCTGTTACCGTCATTGACAACGGGCGCGGAATTCCCACCGGCATTCAGGAAAAAGCCGGCATTCCGGCGGTAGATGTGGTGTTTACGATGCTGCACGCAGGCGGAAAATTCGGCGGCGGAGGATATAAGGTGTCGGGCGGCCTGCATGGCGTGGGCGCTTCTGTCGTGAACGCCCTCTCAGACTGGCTGGAGGTGGAGATCTACCGGGACGGCAAGATCCACAGGCAGCGCTACGAGAAGGGAAAGGTCATCCATCCGCTGGAGATTACCGGCAATACGAGAAAGCGGGGAACGAAGGTTACCTTTATGCCGGACGCGACGATCTTTGAGACGCTGGAATTTGATTTTGACACCCTCCGCACAAGGCTGAGGGAGATGGCGTTCCTGACAAAGGGACTGAAGATCACCCTGACTGACAAGAGGGACGGCAAGGAAAAGGAACGGGAATTTTATTATGAGGGCGGTATCAAGGAGTTTGTAGAATATATCAACCGCCACAAGGATCCGCTCTATGACAGGATCATTTACTGCGAGGGAGAAAAGGACGGCGTGCTGGTGGAGGTTGCGCTCCAGCACAACAGCTCCTACTCCGAGTCGGTTTATACCTTTGTCAATAACATTGGAACAGTGGAGGGAGGAACCCACCTGACTGGTTTCCGTTCCGCAATCACCAAGGTGTTCAATGATTACGCGAGAAATAATAAAATGCTCAAGGACAATGAGGACAATCTGTCCGGAGACGACCTGCGGGAGGGACTGGCAGCAATCGTCAGCATCAAGATATCAGATCCCCAGTTCGAGAGTCAGACCAAGATCAAGCTTGGCAATTCCGAGGCGAGGACGGCGGTGGACAATGTGGTGTCCGAGCAGCTCACCTATTTTCTGGAGCTGAATCCGAAGATCGCGAAGATCATTGTCAATAAGGCGATCCAGGCGCAGCGCGCCCGCATTGCCGCGAGAAAGGCAAGGGATGTGGCGAGAAAGTCCACATTAAATGATTCCATGGCCCTCCCCGGAAAGCTGGCGGACTGCTCCGACAAGAATCCGGAAAACTGCGAGATCTATATCGTGGAGGGAGATTCCGCGGGCGGCTCGGCCAAGACGGCGAGATCCAGAGCGACCCAGGCGATCCTGCCGCTGCGCGGCAAAATTTTGAATGTGGAGAAGGCGAGGATTGACAAGATTCTTGGAAATGAGGAGATCAAAGCCATGATCACGGCTTTTGGAACGGGCATTCATGAGAATTTTGACATCTCCAAGCTGCGCTACCACAAGATCATTATTATGACCGATGCCGATGTGGACGGTGCGCATATCGCAACGCTGCTCCTTACATTTTTCTACCGCTTCATGCCGGAGCTGATCCGCCAGGGACATGTGTATCTGGCACAGCCGCCCCTTTATAAGCTGGAGAAGAACAAGAAGGTGTGGTACGCCTACAGCGATGAGGAGCTTGATAATATTTTGAAGCAGGTGGGCAGGGATCAGAATAACAAGATCCAGCG